>CAIRSR010000176.1 GCA_903881315.1 uncultured Thiotrichales bacterium
GTCCAGAGCCCTAGTCGCTATCCACTCTAATCAGCTCTTTTTGCCCCGTCTAGCGACGATATGCGATTACACTGGGGGTCATTGCCGCGCACCGTAGCGGATTCTCTTGCCCTGCCGCGTCACTTTACTACTCTCAAGGAGGGCGCTTCGTTGCTCGGATACTTGGATGACTGACTAAACACGCTCGGCAGCCGGGTTGCCGCATATTTTAATTTGTCATCAAACGATGCGAACCGCCGCGCTGGCGCTGAGTTCTTGCAGAAGCGGTGGATATAGCTAGCTGCGTCCAGGAGCGCCTGCATCTCATTTTCATCCACAATGAGCAGCTCTGGCACGTCGTGTTTCGGGTTTTTCGGAATGAGGGTGAACCACCGTTTCGAGATGTCCTTCCCAGTCTGCTCCAACTGCTCATACTGAGAGGCGGTCAGCTCGTAAAACAGTTCTTGCTTGGGCTCGTAGCCCAGCTCGAAGATTGCCTTAATGGCGGGGCCTACCCGCAACAACAAGTCAAGGGGATTACTCATCAGTCCTCCTAGGGTAATCAGGTAATCGTAACCCTTAGAAAAGGTGGATGGTGATCGTCTTCTGTGGTTGTCCAATACCACCACCGCTAGCGCAGACATAACCTGCCGGACAAAAATTAATATGCCCCGACATGGCACCAAGGCGAAGGCCCCCCACAAAGACGCGGAAGATGCCCAAAACACCCGCCCCTTCCAGCCAATATCCAGCCTAATCATTTCTTTTTGCCCCGTCTATCGACGATATTCGATTTTGCAAAATAAACACGCAGGGCAAAAGCCAGCGCGGCAATCCCAAGGCAACAGACCCTGACCAACGGCCCTGACGAGCGTGGCGACGAGACGAGACAGATCCGCAGTGATCCTCACCGGCACCCGCCACACCCGCTTGTCCCAACTCGGGCATGCGTTGTATCGTGAGAGCGTGAGGACGTTCTTACCGGAGGACATCATGCTCGTTGTCGCAAAGATCACCACCAAGGGCCAGACTACGATCCCGCAGGACATCCGTGCGGCGATGCGCGTCTCGGCTGGCGATCTGATCGCCTGGGAGGTAGGCGCGGATGGCGTGGCCACCGTGCGCCGCGTGCAACCGCTCGATATCGATTATCTGTGCGCTGTCGAGGGCACGCCCTCTGAATGGGCAGGGCAGGCCGACGAGGAGGCCTATCGTGGACTTTGAGCAGTTCCTGTCTGGAGGCGGGGCGTACGCCCTACGGGGTCGGAGAGCCGTGGGGCGTTGTCGGCTTGCCCCTGGCCGAGCCCCCCTACCCCCTAAGCCCCCGTTGCACCATCGCCACAGCGCGGAACATTGCACGTCCTTTGTTCATGGTTTCGTCCCATTCCTTGGCGGGGATTGAATCGTAGACGACGCCGACACCCGCCGCTGCAAGGACGGTGCTAAACATCAGGGCCTTATCTTATTGGGCGAATCACAGAACAACCCACATGGTCTGGCTTACAACGAAGCCGACAGTGGAGTAAACCTGGTGAAGCTATTTTTGGTTGCTACTGGTCGGTGTTGTCGTGCCCTGCTGGCCTGCATTACCCGGTGACGATGGCCGCAAAGGCGCCGGTGCTGGTGGACGTTCCCGTATCTGTGATGTTGTCGGGTTTTTACCGCCTTTCTTGACATGGCCCTCGAGTAGCGATTGACGACTATACCCATCAATATGGCGCTCACTCATGGTGGTTCTCTCCTGTGTCTGGTGGCAATTTGGTGCGGTATGGGAACTCTATATGGATATTTTCCGGTTTGCGTGCAAGGTATAGCAACGGAACCTCGTATTGCATTTCCCCATCAAAATCGAAGACTTGCACATTATACAAGACCAATTCGCGGAGTTTATCGGTCTCAGAAAATGTGCTTACCCAGCCTGCATAAACGAGTTTGTTTTCAAAATCTCGAAAGTGAATATACTCTACTGCTGTCTCGCGGGAATTTAAAGTAAAATCCCAGACATCTTCATCGCCATATCTTTTTGTTGCTCTAATGAGGCGCAGAAAATTCCAAAGAAGCTTGTATGATGCAGCGTAAATCCAGAGAACGGCGAGAATAAAGCTGATAGCGGTTGCTACGAGCACTTCCTTGAAGATGGAAGGGGTGACAACATCGTTGTGTGTGCCAATATTCTCTATTACCACAATGGTAAAACTCTGGCCGCAAAGCGAATAGATGATGAAGGTTATGGCGTAGCTTGCGAGTCCAAAAAGAAATGCCCGCAGGAAGAACTCACTATCGGAGGGTTTCGACTGCAAAACATAGCGGGCATCAAGCCCCGCCCAGATGAGCCCAGGCAGAAAAAGAATTGCGAGTTGTAAGACTAGCACATCTACTTTCAACGCATTGTGCCCTCGTATAGGTTCTACGCCCTATTGACTTCAAGAACCCATCAGCATAGTGAAACCGCCAAGAAACGCATAACGTAGCCCTTGATTCAACCTGAATAACCCTGCGGATCATCAATGCAAAACTCAAGACTTGCGCGCAAGGATCCGACTATTGAGAACAAAGGACTTTTTCTGTGCGAAACTTAGGGGCAGAATGCCGTGACGATCTACGACTGTGCGCGGGCATCACCCAACGTCCAGTCGCCTTGATACGCCAGCACAACACCCCGCAAGCGAAGAACACCTAGGAGTGTCCAGCGCCCTAGTCGATATCCAGTCTAATCGTCCCTTTTTGCCCTGTCTATCGACGATATTCGATTTTGCAAAATAACTGCACAGGGCTGGGGGAACCCCAACCATCGCACGATTGTCGCCACGCACGCACCCAGCCACCCATGCCCGCCCAAGGTCACAGCCTACGACGATATTCCTCTCTACGTTTCTATCGAGACAGCAATCCCCGCGATTCCCAGTCACCACTGGGAATTTTTTATTGGGGGATAGTTGTCTGCTGCCGGACGCCCCCACGTTTAACAAACAGTTCCCTACCCCCTCAACCCCCGTTGCACCATCGCCACAGCGCGGAACATCGCACGTCCTTTGTTCATGGTCTCATCCCATTCCTTGGCGGGGATCGAATCGTAGACAATACCCGCGCCAGCCTGGATGTGGAGGGTGTTGTCCTTGATGACGGCGGTGCGGATGGCAATCGCGGTATCCATGTTGCCTGACCAGCCGATGTAGCCAACAGCGCCCGCGTAGATGCCGCGCTTGACCGGCTCTAGCTCGTCGATAATCTCCATGGCGCGTACCTTGGCCGCACCACTGACCGTGCCGGCTGGGAAGGTGGCGCGGAGCGCGTCCATGGCGGTCAGCCCATCGCGCAACTGGCCGGTCACGTTCGAGACAATGTGCATCACATGAGAGTAGCGCTCAACCACCATTTGTTCGGTGAGCTGGACGCTGCCAATGGTACAGACCCGTCCTACATCGTTACGTCCGAGGTCGATGAGCATGAGGTGCTCGGCGTGTTCCTTGGGGTCGGCCAACAGTTCCTTCTCGAGGAGTAGATCCTCTGCCGGAGAGGCACCACGCGGACGGGTTCCGGCGATGGGGCGCACCGTGACGGTTCCTTCTTGCAGACGGGTGAGTATTTCGGGCGAAGAGCCGACGATATGGAAGCCGCCCAGATCCAGAAAATAGAGATAGGGCGAGGGATTGATGTGGCGCAACGCGCGGTAGAGATCGATCGGGGCATGGTGAAAGGGGATGGACAGGCGCTGCGAAAGCACCACCTGCATGATGTCACCATCGGTGATGTACTGCCTACAGCGTGATACCGCCGCCTCGAAGCCCGCCCGCGTGAAGCCAGACCGAAAATCCTCCTCCGACGCAGGCGTAGAGGCGCTCGGCTGTTCTTGGGCGGGGAGCGGCTGGTAGAACCGTTGTTCTAACCCGTCCAACTCGGCTTCGGCAGCCAGGTAGGCGGCTTGTATGGGGTCAGCGATGCTTGTTGCCTGGGCCGAGGGGGCGGGCAGTGCGGCGTGAACCACCAGGTAGAGCTTGCCCTTGAGGTTATCGAATACCACGACCTGTTCAGAGAGCAGTAACAGGATGTCGGGGGTGGCGATTGGATCTGGTTTTTGGGTGCGCTCGGGGTTCGCGGCGAGGTCAAGGCGTGGCTCGATGTAGCGCACCGTCTCGTAGCCAAAGTAACCGACCAGTCCGCCAGTAAAGCGTGGTTGTCCGGCTACCGTTGCGACGCGGTAACGGTCTTGGAAGGCGGCAATCCAGGCGAGGGGATCGGCGACCTGTGCTTGTTCAACGACCTTCCCCTCTTGTTCGAGCGCGACCTCGTGCCCGATGACGCGCACAATGGTGCGACAGGGGAGGCCGATGATGGAGTAGCGTCCCCAGGTCTCGCCGCCGTGTACCGATTCGAGCAGGTAGGAATAGGGGCCACGGGCAAGCTTAAGGTAGGTCGAAAGCGGTGTTTCGAGATCGGCCAACACCTCCCGTAGAACGGGGATATGGGTGTAGCTTTGGGCGGCAAGTACTCGAAACTCTTCGATATTCATAGCAAATGGGCCAATATCATGTGACGGAGGCGAGAGCCCCTTCGACAACCGCAATGCGAGTTGTGACAAGAGCGGCAGCCTGGTAACGAAACCTTGATAATCTTTGGAAGGCGAGTATTTTAGAGTGTCAGAGCGTAATCAGTCCACGATAACCTGGGTGAACACCTGTGTTAGTTCTGTGAGCGAATCTATCACCGCATCCGGGCCAGAGGTACGGATGTCGTTGCCGTGGTTATAGCCGTAACTGACACAGATGATGGAAAAGCGGGCGGCGCGTGCCGCCAAGACGTCGTTCACCGAGTCGCCCACCATAAGACAATGTTCGGCTGGTTTTTGAAAATGGTTGGCGGCAAAGAACAGTGGGGTGGGGTCAGGTTTTTTGTGTGGTAAAGTGTCGCCGGCCACCACCAAACGAAAATAGCTCGCGAGCCCCAGGTGCTCGAGTAACGGGAGGGCAAAGCGGGTGGGTTTATTGGTGACACAGGCCAGCGGGAAACCAAGTTTGCTCAAGGCATCCAGTCCCTCGCGTACGCCCGGGTAGACATAGCTGCGGGTACTGGTGTTGGCGGCGTAGAGTTCGGTGAAGAGTGGCCAGGCCTTGGCATAGAGTTCGGGGTCGGCGGTGCCGTCGAGAGAGTTAGTGAGGGCTCGGTGCAGAAACCGTTCGATACCGTTGCCGACCCATTTCCGTACGCGCTCCTCGCCCTGTGGCGGGAGACCCAGTACGGGCAGCAGGGTGTCTATGCAGTAGCCGAGATCGGGCGCACTGTCCACCATGGTTCCGTCCAGGTCAACCAGCACCATCCTTGGTCGCAGCAATTTTTGTCTAAGGAGTGTTATGGCCACGCGACGTATCCTGTAATGTTCTCATGGTGGGGTTGGTGTTCTCGATAGAGTCCTTTAGGCCAGTTCGGCACGCAGTGCTTTCAGCACGGTGTCGTAGCGGTTCTGGTCAGTGGGCCGACCGGCGCTAAAGATTGCCGATCCGGCGACAAAGGTATCGGCACCTGCCTCGGCAATGGCGCGGATGTTATCGATCTTAACGCCGCCATCGATCTCGAGCCGGATGTTGTGGCCACTTTCGTTGATCCGTTGGCGCACCTCGCGTAGCTTAGCGAGGCTGCTGGTAAGGAACTTCTGGCCGCCGAAGCCCGGATTGACTGACATGAGCAGGATCATGTCTACCTTATCCATCACATAGTCGAGGTAATGCAGCGGGGTGGCTGGGTTAAACACCAGGCCAGACTTACAACCTTGCTCACGGATCAGGGAGAGAGAGCGATCAATATGCTCGCTTGCCTCGGGATGGAAGGTAATATAGGTTGCTCCGGCAGCGGCGAAGTCCGGGATGATGCGGTCTACGGGTTTGACCATGAGATGAACGTCGATGGGTGCAGTCACGCCGTACTTACGGAGCGCCTCGCAGACCAACGGGCCGATGGTCAGGTTCGGTACGTAATGATTGTCCATGACATCGAAATGGACGATATCCGCACCTGCGGTTAGGACATTGGCCACCTCTTCACCCAAACGGGCAAAGTCGGCGGAGAGGATGGACGGTGCTATCAGATAATCGGTCATGGTCATTCTTGTATTATGGTTAGGTTGGTGCCAGAGAAGCGAGTGATAAAGTGACATCCATAAAGACGCAAGACTTTACCCGATCGCTTGTTTTTTTTCAGCTATATTTTCCCACCCATTACTGGATAGGTCAGGGTGTACGCGCGCTTCTGTTTGGCGCGTTGTTTTGCCGAATCATAGATGCGACTGCCGTCACGATTCCAGGGCTTGATCCGTCACGGGAACAGGCCTGGGCGGAGCAGGTCAGGCAGTATCTGCGGGTGGGGGAGGTGGTCACTCTATCCACACCCACCGGAAAATTCATCGCCCTTCACGCACAAGCCCGCGATCGTGGGCCGAATCATGGCGGGGTTATTCTACTCCCTTCGCCCGATACCTATCCCGATAGCGATCCGATCGGCAGCCTCCGGGTTGCGCTCTCAGAGCGTGGCTGGCATACCCTAGCCATCCAACTGCCAACGCTGGTGGTCGGCTCGGGTAGTGTCGATTATGCGCCGGTGGTGCCCGCTGCCTGTGCCCGCCTCCACGAGGGCATTGTCTGGTTTGGCACCCAACATATCGCTAACCTGGTCGTGTTAGGGCATGGTCTGGGGGCGGCGATCGCGGCTGCCTGTGTGGCGGAGAATACCGATAAGGATTCTGTCGGTGGGGTAATCTTGCTTGGGGTTGGTGGTGCCGAGGCCCTGCCGCCGGTACTCGACCCAGTCGCTGCCGTTCTGAAGATAGCGCTGCCCATTCTAGACCTATTTGGTGAGGAAGACGCGCCCTTGGTGCGTACCGGCGCACGGGCGCGGGAGGCGGGACGTCGTGACCGGGGGCAACGGTATGAGCAGGTCATGCTGCCCGGCGTTGACCATTCCCTGGCCGGGGCAAAGGACATTGTGGTGGCGCGCATCATTGGCTGGTTGAATCGCGCTGTCCCAGGGGTCGAGATCAAACGCACTAGGTAGCTCGTTGTGGTGATGTAGCGTATTGTTATGCTGGTGTTGAGGCCACGTTCACCTGTTAAGGAACCTTTAAAGTATGCTTATTCCCGTTGCGCTTGTTTTGCATGTATTGGCCGTTGTGGTCTGGGTGGGGGGGATGTTCTTTGCGCACATGGCCTTGCGTCCTTCGGTTGCGACCCTGCCCCCTGAGGTGCGACTCCCGCTTTTGGGTAAGATATTTGCCCGCTTTCTCCCCTGGGTGTGGGCGTCGGTGTTGATTATTCTCACAACGGGTTATGGCGCTATCTTTATCCTGTTTGGTTCGGTGGTTGCGGTGAGTCACCCGATTGGGGTGATGATGCTGCTTGGCAACCTCATGGTCGGATTATTTCTCTATCTCTGGTTCTTTCCCTATCGTCGTCTCCAGAGCGCCTTAGCAGAACACGATATCAAGGCCGCTGGTCTGCAACAGGTGCTGATTCGTCGCGTGATTCTCACCAATCTCGTGCTTGGCCTGGTCACCATTAGCGTTGCAACGGCGGGGCGCTGGTAATGGGGCGGGCTCAGTTCAGACAAAAGGATTTTATGGATGGTCACTGATCTAGAGGCTGTTTGCCTAAGTGCTGTCATTATCTTGGGCTATTGGCTGGTGATTCGGCTGCGTTTTCGTCAGAATCTTCTTTTTTTCGTGCCAATGATCAACGCGCATGCCCGCGATGCCTGGGTAGAAAACATGATGGGCGGTGGGCCCGGCAAGGATATCTTGGCGGTGCAAACCTTGCGTAATTCAACCATGGCGGCTACCTTCTTTGCTTCGACGGCGATCTTGTTGGTTATTGGGGTGCTGAATCTTATCCCACGGAATGGCGATGTGCCGACGGCGGTCTTCGAGGTGCTTTATCGACATGCGCTGGCTGGGGATGTCGGTGCGTTAAAGCTTTTGCTTTTGTTAGGAGAGTATTTCTGGACGTTCTTCTGTTTCTCGCTCGCGGTACGCATGTACAACCATGTGAGCTTTCTGATCAATTCTGTCAATGAGCGCTATGAGTTTATTACCCAGGCGCTGGTGGCTGGCTTCTTGAAGCGTGCCGGACATTATTATAGCCTCGGGATGCATACCTATTATCTGTCGCTACCCGTAGTATTCTGGTTATTTGGGCCGGTCTTTTTGATCATTGCTACGATTGGCGCGGTGGCGCTGATGTTTCACGCCGATAGCGCTAAAGTGGCGAGCAAAGATGCGCAGGTTTCGGTGACCCTAGCGGATTGATGGCAGCCGATTGGTCTGTGGGGGTGAATCCTTCCTCTTTTGTGGGAAGGGCAACCGAGAGCGGTGATGATTTCTAGGGAGAGGCGTCGCGGTGGCTAGCCATTGGTACCGAGCTGCGGCAGGTCTATGCGGACACCGGTCATCAGGGCGAGGTGGTGGAGGAATTCGACGCGCCAATCGCCACGCTTGTCGTTATGGTGCGGGCGGACGAGATCGGTGTCGCGTTCTAGCGCCTCGTAGCGGTAGTGTGCTTGATAACAATACGGCGCGGCGGCATTGCCCGGACGCCAACAGTAATAGGGGCCGAGGTGCGACCACTCGACCACCGTGACCCCAGCAATGCGTAACAGCACAATCACCTGACGGGCGCGTGTGCCGCTTGCGCTACCCAATTCCGCATAGCGACGTGCGCGCACACCGAGGAGGCTCCGCGCTTCTGGCAACACCAAGGGCCCAATAGCGAGCCAGGCATCGGTCAGTGCGCCCTGTGCGTGACACGCCTCCCAGAGGGCGCGGCGTTGATGGCGATGACTGTCGATGGCGGGGTCGCGGTGCGCGAGGGCATCAAGTAGATTAAAGAAATCCGCAAGCACCTCTCCTGCCAGATGTCGGGTGAGCACCTGTCGCGCTTTCTCGGATACTCCGGTTGTCCAGTGTGTCGGCTCTGTTCTGGGGTCGCCGAGGTGGGTACACAACAGGTTGCGTATCCCAACCGGTAGCTCATGTGCTAGCCCCACCCAAGGGAGCAGCAGCGCCTCGGCAAGTAATGGTGCGCGTTTCGGGAAACGGAGCTTCAAGCCGCTGTTGTCTAACGAGAGCGCGAGGAGTACCCGGAGTTTTGTGCCAAAGCCTGCTGCTGAGGGCTTTGCCGTCCGCAGTTCTTTTACCAATTGTTCCCAGGCAAGCTCGACGAAGCGGCCCTCTGCGAGGTCACCGGTAAGCCCGATAGTGGAGAGCACATGCCCAGGATTAGCCCGCAGGAGTCGTTGCGCGAGCAATGCGGGCCCATTGGGGGCGAGCAAACACGGACGCAGGACGGTGCGCCGTGCCTTCGCGGCGACACTCGTGCCTTCGGTGAGCAGACTAAAGAGCGTATGGCGCAGTGGCTCGAGACCCGGGCGCTCTTTCGGGTAACAACGTAGGTACGAGTGCAGCAGGATGCGACCACCACCAACCCCACCCTTTGTGGCCATCGCCGTGAGATAGGCGAGCAAGGCCGCGTCGTCTGGTACGGCCATTCCAAAGCCAACGCCAGCGGTTGTGTCTGCTTCCCCTGCGTGTGGCGGCGGGGCATCCAGGATGACCCAAGCGCTGCCCCGTAACAGCCGAAGCGGCCAACGATCGGGTGGTTCGCCACTGTGTAGCGCTTCGCTGAGGGCAGTGCGCAGGGTGAGTCGGTGCGCGGGGGAGGGGGGGTGGATCGGCAGACCGACCGTGAGGTGTCCGCTCGACTCTTCCGCTGCCAAGGCTGTTTGCGATCGCTGCCGGAGCAGGGGGGCGGGGGCGGTTTGTTGCGCCAGTAATCGGGAGCGCAGGGTGCCACGCATGGTCTTGACTTGCTTCTGCCTGGGGACGAGCAGGCCCCCTTTTCCGTGAAGGATGAGGGGGCCTAGGGCGGGTGGCTAACACCTTTGTGGCTTTTGCGAAACCAGGGCTTATCGCTGGGGCAGGCTAAAACTCTTTCCAAGGCTCATCATGGTGGTCGGGGACGGCTATCGTGGGTCGTCCGTGCGAGACCCGAGGGGGTAGCTGCTTATGCGTTACCCCATGCGATGCTGTGCCCTTTTGGGTGGTCTGTGTCGCAAGTGGCTTGGTTTTTGGCCGTGCGACAGCGACGGGAGCCTCTTGTTCGAGCTTGAACACCGCGACTGCACGCGCCAATTCCGCCGCTTGTTGTTTTAACGAGTCGGCGGCGGCAGTGGATTGTTCCACCAGAGCGGCGTTTTGTTGCGTGACCTCGCCAATCTGCAAAACGGCGGCATTGACCTGCTCAATACCCGAGCGTTGTTCGGCGGCGGCGGCGCGGATCTCGCTCATGGTGCTGGTCACGCTCTGGATACTCGAGACAATCTCATCCATGGTGGTGCCAGCCTGTTTGACGAGCACTGAGCCACTATCGACCTTTTCTACGGAGTTGTTAATGAGACCTTTGATCTCCTTGGCGGCGGAAGCCGAGCGTTGTGCCAGCAGACGAACCTCGCTCGCGACGACGCCAAAGCCGCGTCCCTGCTCGCCGGCGCGCGCGGCCTCGACCGCAGCATTCAGGGCGAGGATGTTGGTCTGGAAGGCGATGCCCTCGATAACGCTAATGATATCGACAATCTTGCGCGATGATTCCGAGATAGCGTCCATGGTATGCACTACCTTGCCGACTACCTCCCCGCCCTTGGTTGCGGTGGAGGAAGCCTCGTGGGCAAGCTGGCTTGCCTCGGTTGCGCTGTCTGCAGTCTGGGCCACGGCGGAGGTCATCTGTTCCATACTAGCGACGGTCTCCTCCATGCCAGAGGCCTGCGTTTCTGTGCGATGGGACAGATCGCGATTGCCCATCTCGATCTCACTGGCGGCGGTAGCAATTGACCCAACCGCATCTTTTATCTGCCGAACGAGTTCTTGGAGATTATGGACGGTGGTGTTTACCGCTTCTTTGGTCTTGCCAAACTGGCCCGGGTACGTTGCGGTAATGGTTTGGGTGAGGTCGGTATGGGCCAATGCGTCCGCGACCCGTACCACATCGGTGAAGCCGCGATCGCAGGTTTCGACAAAGGTATTCAGATTGCGCAACATATCACGGAAGATGAATTCAAAATGCTCGGCATCGGCGCGCGGGCTGAAATCACCAGCCGCCCCAGCCTCAGCGAGTCTTTTTATCTCGCCACTTACGCTTAGCAGCGCCTGTTTTACGCCATCAATGGCGGTCGTTATCTTGGCTTCTTCTCCGGGGAGGCGTTCCATGTCATGGGAGAAATCGCCACGAGCATAGTGCGCGATGACCTCGACAATCCCCGTCTTGACGCGCACATGGGCAGTGACGAGATCGTTGAGTTCGTGCGCAATCTTGCCGTAGGTGCCGGGGAAACTTGTGGCGTCGATACGTGCACTGACCAGGCCCTCGGTGTGTTTTTGGGTCATCGTCCCTTGGGCCGCGACAAAGCGATTGATGGCGTCCTGCATAGAGGAGAATTCCGCCAATAGTTCGCCGAATTCGTCATGGCGCTCGATCGTAATGCGGCTCGTCATATCTCCGGCGGCAATCTTGCCGGCGACACTACGCGCATGATTCAGTGGATGCAGGATGGCGCGCAACAAAAGTGTCCCCATCCATAATGCGAGCGTTATGCCTGCCGCAAGGAACGAGAGGATGATGGTGCGGAGGGTGGTAAAGCGCTGCTGGGATTCGTCGAATGACTCATGGGCGTCATCGATCTGGATCTGGATCAGCTCGTCCATGCTTTTCTGGAGAGGAACGTACAGGGGCCGAATCTTAGTGAGGAGAATGTTCCTGGCTTCCACTAGGTTATTGCTGCGTAGTGCTGCCAGAGCGGGTGCAAACGCCTCTTGCTTAAATGTCTGGTAGGATTTCGTGAGGGCATCGGCTATCGGCTTCTCGGTAGCAGACAAATCGGCTGCAAGATAACTGCTCACGGTTTTGTCGCCAAGTTCGAGATTCTTCTCAATCATGGCGATATTTTGGCGGGTTACCTCGGGGTCATTGAGGGCGATTGCGTTAGAATTGGCAACGCGGCAGTTTAAGATGGCCCGGGCAAAGGCGTCGAGTTGTCCGAGCTGAACCGCATTATCCTCATAGACGTGGTGCAGGGATTCATTGGTGTGCGAGAGGCCAACCAATCCCAGTACGCCGGTGGCCACCATCAGCACGCCCAGTATCGCTAATGTGGAAATCAGTCTTTGCTTGATTGTGAGCTTGGAGAACATAACGACCTCTCTGGATTTCCGTGTGGGTTCGATCTTAGTGTTTTAATACCCGTGCCAACATTTCTCTTACGCTGTTGGGGTCGAAGGGTTTGTCGCACATGGCGGAAACCCCGGCCCGTTCCACATTCGCTAGGCGCGTACCATCCTGTTCGCTGGTTACCATGATAATCGGCACGTCCACATTGCCGAGGCGTTGCCGCACATATTCAACCAATTGCAATCCGTCCATGTCGGGCATATTCAGATCGGTGAAGATGAGATCGAATTCTTGATTGGTGAGGATGGTTGCCGCCTCACGCCCATCCTTGGCGGTGCTGATGCGGGTAATGCCCATATTGGTCAATACCTTTTTCACGTAATGGCGGGCGGTGCTGCTGTCATCCACGACCAACACGCGCACGTCGTCGAGGTCGATGTGGCTTAACTCTAATTCTTGTGGGTCGAGGAGGTCTACGGTGGCGCGTAATGCCTGCCGCAACTCGTCTAGGCCAAAGGGTTTTGGCAGAATGGCGACCACCCCGGCCTGGCGGATGCTCTCTAGGGCGTCAAAATGTGTTTCGGAGGAGATGAGCATAAACGGCACATCACGCAACGTGGCTGTGCTGCGCATCGCGTGTACCAGGGCGCTCGCCGTCATATCGGGCAGGTACATCGCACTCGCAACCAGATCGGGCTGGAATCGCTCCATCAGGGTAAGTGCTTTCTTGCCGCTGTCTACGCCCTCTACGCTACGAACCCCAGCCCCTTTGAGCTGGCGCTGGATGAGCTTGAGTTGCGGGATAGAAGGCTCGATCAATAAAATAGAAAGGTCTGTGATATCAATGCGATGCATAATGGCTCTGGCTCGGGTCGGAACAGCCGCATTGACTATGTTATTATAAACCGCAACTGAACGTAAGAGGTTACGCAACTGGTTGTATCTACAATGTCCAGCGTGCGGATGGGCAACAGGTGCAAGCGAGATACTATGAAAAAAACAATTCGTAAGGCGGTATTTCCGGTGGCTGGTATGGGAACGCGCTTTCTGCCAGCGACCAAGGCAAACCCAAAAGAGATGCTACCCATCGTTGATAAACCGCTCATTCAGTATGCGGTGGAAGAGGCGATCGCGGCTGGTATCACCCAGATGGTGTTTGTGACGAGTTCGGCAAAACGCGCCATTGAGGATCATTTCGATTCTAATTTTGAGATGGAGACCCTCCTCGAGAGCAAGGGCCGGAAGGACTTGCTTGACATCGTGCGTGGTGTGCTGCCGAGAGGGGTGAGCTGTGCCTATGTGCGCCAGCCAGAGGCGCTTGGCCTTGGTCATGCCGTCCTGTGCGCCCGTGAGGTCGTGGGGGATGAGCCCTTTGCGGTGATTCTGGCCGATGACCTCATTGATGGCGGTGACGAGGGTAGTTGTTTGCAGCAAATGGTTGATCGTTACCAGGAACATGGCTGTAGCGTTCTCGGGGTTGAGCATGTCCCCATCGAGGAAACCAGGCGCTATGGGATTGTCAAGACCGACACCCCCGAGGGGCGAGAGACTCGCGTTCTTGGTATTGTCGAGAAACCAGCACCCGCAGATGCGCCGTCGGATCTTGCGGTGGTTGGGCGCTACCTACTCACGCCGCGTGTCTTTGAATTGCTCGCGACGACTGGGCGGGGTGCGGGCGGGGAGATCCAGCTCACCGACGCCATTGCCCGACTGTTGGACGAAGAGTCGGTGCTGGCCTACCGTTTTCACGGTCGGCGCTACGATTGCGGCAACAAACAGGGTTTCCTAGAGGCGACCGTAGAATATGGCCTTAAACACCCCGAGGTGCGCACCGATTTCCTGAAGTATCTGCGCCGTTTTTGTCAGCCCGAACTGTTCTGATGTCTGCTATCATTTAGGGCCATGTCAACCCGTTCCTCTCCATCAGCCCAGGGGCAGTTTCCGCCGTCGCAGGTGACTGCGGTCTACCCAGGCACCTTTGATCCCATTACCAATGGTCATGCTGACCTGGTCGAGCGGGCGGCGCGGATGTTCAGTCGGACGGTGGTGGCGGTAGCGGCTGGAACCGGCAAGCGACCGACATTCTCTCACGAAGAGCGGATTGCGCTCGCCGAGACGGTTCTTGCCGGCATCCCTGGCGTCGAGGTACATGGCTTTCAGGGGTTGTTGGTGGACTACGCACGGGATTGCGGTGCCGGGGTCATCCTGCGCGGTTTACGGGCAGTGTCAGATTTCGAATACGAATTTCAGTTGGCAGGTATGAACCGTCGTTTGCGTCCTGGCATCGAGACCATGTTTATGATGCCAGCGGAGCGGTATGCCTATTTGTCAGCGAGTTTGGTGCGGGAGATTGCAGCCCTAGGAGGGGATGTGTCGGAGTTTGTTCATGCGACGGTGCTGGCGGCGTTACAAGCGTGTAAAAAGAGCTAACCCTTATCTAGTCCGTTTATTTTGAGTTTCTTTATACCCTGCGAGGAGTTTATAGAATGTCACTGGTGATTACCGACGAGTGTATTAATTGCGACGTTTGCGAACCTGAGTGTCCTAACGATGCGATTTCCCAGGGCGATGAGATCTATGTCATCGATCCGAATCTGTGTACGGAGTGCGTGGGTCACTTCGATCAGTCGCAATGCGTTGAGGTCTGTCCGGTGGATTGCATTACCAAAGATCCAACCCACCCAGAGTCTGCTGAGGAATTGATGGCGAAGTATAGCCGTATCTCCGGGGAGGGATGATCGGCCCTGGGAGCCCCCCTCACGGGGGGTTTTTTGTAGGTACAACAGCCCCTTAGTCGGGCTGTTGCGTGGGTCTGCGTCTGCCGGAGGCGACGCGCAGCGAGTGTTGCCAGGAGGACGCTGAGGTCAATAACTGATTGTAGAATATAGTCCATGAAGTGAATACAATTTAGCGATGTTAGAACCTATCCAAAGATTTTTTTCCCCAGAGGGACTCATCCCCCACGGTATATGCCTAACGTGGCGGTCTGATGTTTTCTGGAGCGAGGTCATCGCGGATGGTCTCATCGCGCTTGCCTATTTTTCTATTCCCATTGCCTTACTCTACTTTGTCATCAAACGACGCGATCTGAAATTCCGTGGTCTTGCGGTTCTCTTTGGGGTGTTTATTATCAGTTGTGGTGTAACCCATGTCTTTCATATTATTACGCTCTGGTATCCTTTCTATGGTATAGACGCCATTATTAAGATCTTCACGGCGAGTGTGTCACTGATTGCTGCAATTGCGGTTTGGGTGATCATGCCGAAGGCCCTGCTTCTCCAGAGCAATGAGGTTGTCGAGGCGAAAGATAGACGCCTCGAGGCGGTTGAGAAGACCTATCGTACCTATTTTGAGCAGGCCTATGATGGTATTGGCATGGTTGATCCGGTGTCACGACGCATACTAGACGCCAATGATGCCTGGTGCGGAATGCTGGGTTATAGTCGTGATGAATTGCTCCAACGGACTATCACCGAATTGGAGGGCAACCGTCCACAGGATACCGAAAAGCGCGTCATTGCGGTTAGGACGCAGGGTTATGCCCAATTTGAAACCCCAATGGTGCGGAAGGATGGCGCGGTTCTGACGGTTGTCGTGACGGCCAAACAGGTGACGATTGAGGGCCAAGTGCGCCTGCTTGGTACCATCCGCGATATTACCGAGCAGAAAAGGGCAGAGGCGCAGGCGCAAGAGCGGGATCGGTTGTTACGGACATCTAACCAGCTCCTAGAAGGGATTGTTGAGCATCTTCCGATTATGGTGTTTGTGAAGCGTGCGAGTGACCTCACCTTTGAGATCTTTAATCGGGCGGGGGAGGCGCTCTTAGGGTATTCGCGTCATGATCTGCTCGGGAAAGGGAATGCTGACTTCTGGCCACCTGATCAGGCCAAGTGGTTTACCGAGGCCGATCGTGCGGTCTTGGCGACAAGGACGGTGACGGAAATCCCAGAAGAGACCATCCAAACCGCTGCGGGAGAAACGCGCTATCTACAGACCTGGAAGGTAGCCTTGGGTGACAGGGGCGGCGAGCCAGAGCATTTGCTTGGGATCTCGGTCGATATTACCGAGCGCAAGCAGGCCGAGGCCCGGCTTGCGCAACTGATGGAAGAGAAAGACGCCATCCTACAAAGCGCCCTGGTGGGGTTTGTTATTTTGCGTAACCGGCATATCATTTGGGCCAATAATGCCTTTGCCGAGATGTTTGGCTATGAGGTGAGTGACCTCGTTGATTTCCCTGAGAGTAGAATCTATCCCGAGGAAGTAAGCTACCATTATTATGGTGAGGCGGCGTATCCTATTATCCAAGCGGGCAAGGTCTTCCGTGTCCAATGCCGGAGAAAACATGCTAGTGGTATCTTAAAATGGTTTGATATCGCTGGTGCGCAATTACGCATGGGTGGTGAAGAATCGGTGTGGGCCTTTCTCGATATCTCCGAGCAGAAACAAGCAGAACAACAATTGATTGCGGCGCGAGAACAAGCGGATGCTGCCAACATCGCCAAAAGCCGTTTTCTCGCGACCATGAGCCACGAGATCCGCACCCCCATGAATGGTATCCTCGGCATGGCGCAGATGCTGCTAATGCCCGATCTAAAGGACTATGACCGGAGAGACTACGCCCGCACCATCCTTTCTTCTGGTAATGCGCTCCTGACCCTGCTAAATGATATCCTTGATATCTCGAAGATTGAGTCAGGCAAGGTGCAGCTTGAACAGATCCCGATCAAACCTTGGGCGATCATCAACGAGATTAGCGCCTTGTTCGCCGAGGGCGCGAACCTGAAATCACTTCGGTTAGAGGCGCGCTGGTTAGGGGAAGAAGCGTTTTATGCAACCGATCCGTATCGTTTGCGGCAGATGCTGGCCAATCTGGTCGGCAACGCCATCAAATTTACCGCCAAGGGGCGCATAACCATTGAGGGGAAAGAGATAGAGCGCGACGAGCAGACTGCGCTACTCGAATTCTCGGTGTTCGATACGGGGGTTGGTATCCCACCAGAGATGAAAAACGTATTGTTTGAGCCTTTTGCGCAGGTGGATAGTTCGATCACGCGCCAATATGGTGGCAGTGGTCTTGGCCTGTCGATTGTGCGCCGAATCTCGCGGATGATGGGCGGGGATTCTGGCTTCGAGAGCGGGCTTGGCGAGGGGTCTCATTTCTGGTTTAGGATCAGGGCGAGTATTGTTACTGGGATTGCGGTGGGTGCGGAGGTAGATAAGTACCCCGAGGGTGAGGTGGGCCTGCAGGCGTGTAATAAGATCCTGGTGGTCGAGGACAATAAAACCAACAAGGTGGTCATCGGTGCCTTCTTGAGTCGGGCGGGTGCCAGTGTGTTATTTGCTGAAAATGGGCAACAGGCCGTTGATATTGTGCTTGGTGGAGAGGAGTCTGTTGGTCTTATCCTGATGGATCTGCACATGCCAGTGATGGACGGATACACGGCAACGAAACTCATCCGCCAATGGGAAATCGAGCACCAGCAACCGCGCCATCCGATCATTGCGGTCACCTCGGATGCCTTTGAGGAGGATAGATTGCGGTGTCTCGCCACCGGCATGGATGATGTGATTACCAAACCACTCGCAATGGATGCGATGATGATAACGATAAGAAAATGGTTGCCGAAGGACGTAACCAATACGAAGGTCTCCGCCAAGAAGATAGCGGAGTCAGTGGTGGTTCAGCACCTGCATACCTTGATGCCGCTGCTTGCAGATAATCAATTTGACGCCATTGGTTGCTTCTTAGTGCTTCAGGAATTGATAGCAGAAACGGAACTTGCGGCAGAATTCTCAAAGACCAGCCAACTGATCGAACAGTGCAATTTCTCCGCAGCCTTGGAAAGCTTACGCGCAATCATGGCGACCAAGGGTTGGGAATAGGTAGCAGATTCATGAGTGAACAACGTAAAAAGATCTTGATTATCGATGATACCCCAGCCAATCTGCGCACCTTTGGTGCGGCGCTGGCCTCCGAGTTTTCGCTACAGATTGCTACCTCAGGGGAAGAAGGGCTGGTACTGGCCGCCAAGTCCCCGCCCGATCTCATCCTGCTCGATATCATGATGTCCGGTATTGATGGCTACGAGACCTGTCGGCGCTTGAAGGCCGATCCGGAGTTACATGTCATTCCGGTGGTCTTTATTACCGCGATGACCGAAAATGATGCGGAAAGCGCCGGATTAGAATTGGGTGCGGCTGATTACATTACCAAACCGTTGAATATCCGCATTGCGCGACAGAGGATTCGTAACCTACTCGAGCGAGAGAGCCTACGCAAAGAGGTTGAGGCGTCCCGTGACGAGCTTCAGATCTACAAAAAACATCTCGAAGAATTAGTGCAGGCGCGTACCTTGGCGCTTTCTATCGCTGAGGTGCATGCCGCAGATCTCGAGGGGCTGGCCTACTATGACCCCCTAACCGGAGTCCCAAATCGTCGCCTGATGGTTGATCGCCTTAGTCAATCATTGGCAAAATCAAAACGAACCGCGAAACAACTGGCCGTCTGTTATTTTGATCTGGATGGCTTTAAACCAGTCAACGATGAACTTGGGCACGATGCGGGTGATATTCTGTTGTGCGAGATGACGGCTCGCCTCCGAAACATCCTGCGCGAATACGATACCTTGGCGCGGGTTGGTGGGGATGAGTTTGTGCTCATCCTCTGCAATATTGAGCAGGAAACGGAATGCTTTGATATTCTTGAACGAGTCTTGGCCACGATCCGGATGCCCTTCGCGATCAAGAACAAAACGGTTGCCGTTTCGGCGAGTGTCGGCGTGACGCTTCATCCCCAAGATGAAGCCTCGGTCGGGGATTTGCTTCGTCATGCAGATCAGGCGATGTATGAGGCAAAGCAAACCGGGAAAAATCGCTTTGCTGTCTATGCGGGGATCCACAAGGGTCTATAGCGTGAGGCTACCGCTGCTCCTCGGCCAGAGAACCCCGCCCTTTCTTCATGAGCTTTGGGAAATAAAAAAACTACTCGTGCGAGAGGTCGCTTGTAGTTACCGAGAGGGGGAACCAAAAAGCGCTTGCAGCGCAAACAGTCCAAATTGCGGCACCCAATGGCCGATGGTTCCGTAGTCGCCACGCCAATTGTCTGGTGTATCGAAGGCGGCGCTGAAGTGCTTCACATACGATTCTAGGTATTGCGGTTGTTTTGTCACCAAGTAGACCTCCCACAGCCCCCAGGCACGACTAAAATTTAATCCATAGTCATGCGCGGTTAGCGGGTCGGTAATGGGTTGCGGGAGTTTGTCGATCGGGATGAAGGCCTTTGCCCACTGGGTAAATTCTTCGTGCGTCATTACCTTGGAAGCCGCCCATGCCCAATTCGTGCAGATCGCCATAAAGCCATCCCTGTCGTGCTCGGCATCACAGCCTTCTTGATCATCAACAAAATAGGTTCGGATGAGTTTCTTGACTGCGCCTGCTTGGTCTGCTTCTTTGATAAATTCATAGTAATCGACGAGATTGATGAGCGCCCATGCTGCATTGTTATACTCGACGCTGCGGGGATTGGGTGGGTTTTGCTGGTAATGCGCGAGCAATGACGCCGCCGCTATTTCTGCAATGGGTTGTAACCTACCGTTATGGTAGCGGTGTTCATATTCCAGCCCGAGACGGAGGAGCCAGGCCCGCCCATAAGGGTTCTCAAACGCTTCGTTTTCTTTGAGTAGGGCGGCTTCTTCGGCAAGGTTTTGCTCGGTTAGGGTCTGGTGGATTAGTGGCTCGTAGCGGCGATCATTGGTCATTGCCGTGTAGGCCACCAAGGCCCAGGTGCCGTGAACCGCCGAATGCCAATCGATACAACCATGAAAGGCCGCATGAGCGGTATCGTAGCGCTGTACACAGGCGGCAATGGGAACGGTTAGCGCAAGCGCAATCTGCTCTTTATTTTGTCGGAGTAATTGCTCTGCTGCTATTGTCTGCGCGGAGGCGAGAGCGTTTCCAGCAATCTGGGTTGCGATAAGAATGCCCACAATGAATAAGGCCCGCCTCATTGCCCATTCTTTAACTGCATATCGAAGGTGCCATATAATCCGTTGCAGCATTCCCAGGCCCCTTTGATGGTCGAGATGTCCTCATAGAGTGCCCCCTCGTATTTGATCGAGTGGTGTTGTCCGCCGGTGCCATCGTAGGTCTTCTTGAAATAGACCCTATCATCCTCGACACTCCCCATGATATTGGCGTGCAGGAAAGGAGCGGACGGATCACCAAAGGTATTGTGCTCACTGGTATGGCCCGTCAATCGCCCGTGCCGATCCTTTAGATCCAACTGGAATCTGACGGGTTTGCTGTCCTGGTTGCTATAGCGGTAGATGCCCTCCCATTCCCCAGTCAGATCGGCGGTAGCGATTGAGGGGATGAGTAACGCCAAGAATACCAATGCGATTGTTGTTGCCGTGCGGAGGATGTGCGATGGCTTCATAATGTTCTCTGGAAAAAGGTTGTCGCTTTATAGAAAGGTTTTTACCGTTATGCCGCACTCCAGGCCGAAGGGTAATGGAAATGCGGCATATTATTATCACGCCAAGTCATGCGCTCGCGCCAGTCGTTCGTAACCTACGGGTCGAGCAGCAAAGAGCGCTGCTCCATGTGAGCCGAGGGCGCGAGGCCCAAAAGCTTTAGCACAGTCGCCGCTACTGCCGAAAGCCCAGCGCCAGTCGCAAGACGCCAGGGTACCTCATCGATGATCAAACAGGGCACTGGATATAGGGTGTGCTGGGTGTGCGGTTGCTGGGTAATGGGGTCAACCATCTCTTCGCAATTGCCATGATCTGCGGTCAGCAATACGGAATAACCTTTCGCTACCGCAGCATCTAAGACGCGCCCGACCTCGCGGTCAAGCGCTTCAACGGCCTGGATTACCGCCTCGCGTACGGCGGTGTGCCCGACCATATCGCCATTCGCAAAATTGGTGACAATGAAGGGATAGTCTCCGCTATTGATAGCGGCAATTACGGTATCTGCGACCTCGGCTGCGCTCATCTCGGGCTGAAGATCGTAACTCGCGATCCGAGGAGACGGGAGCATGATCCTATCTTCTCCGGGGAATGGTTTTTCGCGCCCCCCATTAAAGAAGAAGGTAACATGGGCATATTTCTCGGTCTCGGCGCAGTGGAATTGGCGCAAACCGGCGCGACTGACCTCTTCACTCAGAAAGGCTTTGGCAACCTCGGCAGGATAGGCGATGGGAAAATCAAAGGTGCTATCGTATTCGGTCATGCAGGTAATCCGCGCCAATTGGTAAGTAGCGCGATCAAAAGCGGTGAAATCGTTGCGACCGAGTGCTGCGGTCATCTCGCGTACGCGGTCATTGCGAAAATTAAAGAAGACGACCTCATCCATTGGGGCAATCGCTTGGAAATACGGCAAGAGGGTGGGTTGGATGAATTCATCGCCCTCACCGCGAGCGTAGGCGGCCCCAATTGCCGCTGATGCGTCTGGGTACTGTTCCCCAGCCCCATGGATGAGCGCATTCCAGGCGCGAGCGACCCGCTCCCAGCGCTGGTCGCGATCCATCGCATAGTAGCGACCGGTGATCGATCCAAGAAAACCATTCTTCTCGGCGAGGACGGCCTCTAGTGGCGCGAGAAAGTTCATGGCCGAGCGCGGTGGGGTGTCGCGGCCATCGGTGATGGCGTGAACCTGCGCGACCGTGCCGCGCCGATGACATAACTCGATGAGGGCGTTGAGATGATTCGTGTGGGAGTGCACACCCCCATCCGAGACAAGACCGATGAGGTGTAACGGGCGGCCCTGGCGGCGGGCACTGTCGGCGGCGTTGGTGAGTGCGGGGTTTGCAAAAAAACTTTCGTCGGCGATGGCGTCGTCGATGCGCACCAGGCTTTGGCGCTCAATGCAACCCGAGCCGAGGGTGAGATGCCCCACCTCCGAGTTGCCCATCTGGCCATTCGGCAGGCCCACCGCCTGGCCGGATGCGAGCAGGGTGGTGTGGGGATGGCGAGCGAAATACTCATCCAGGCGTGGGGTGCGGGCGAGCGCAATGGCGTTATGGGCGCGACTGGGATTGAGGCCAAACCCATCCAGGATCACGAGAAGGGTAGGGCGGCGTGGTGCTCGAGACACCGGATTGCAATCAAGCATGGCGGACTCTGCAGGGGGTTCTCAGGGAGTAGTGCACGGAGAATGGTGACATAGTTTCAGTCGCGAAAAGAGGAGTTTCTGCGCTTTTTGCTGCGTTGTACTATGTCATAATGCGCCCTTTACAGACCCTTACCTGTCGATGCGGAGGATGAACCGATGGCGAAGCTAGTGCTCAGCCGAGGGGGTACGTTGTTGCATGAGATCCCGTTGGTCAAGGGAGCGACAACGATTGGCCGGAACAATGACAACGATATACCTCTGGACGATCAGTCGGCAAGCGGCCACCACGCCCAAGTAGTAAAGGAAGATGATCAGTATATTGTGGAAGACCTGCGGAGCACCAATGGCACATTAGTCAACGCGGCCAAGATCGAGCGCCGATCGCTCGGGAACAATGATGTTATCGCCATCGGCAAACACGAACTCCGCTTTGTCGGTGATGAAGTACAGCCAGCCGCTCAGATCGCTGATTTCGAGAAGACCGTATTCATTGGTATGCCGACCAAGGCTCCAGCGGCTCCGGCGGCACCGACGCCCCCACCACAACGTCCCCAAGCCCCCGCCCCGACCATTGCGGTGGCGTCGCCGACACCGGCCCCGAGCACAGGGGAGGGGATGATGGTTAAGGTATTGATGGGGGTTGTCGCGGTACTCGCTGCTGCGGTGGTTGCCTATCTCTACCTGAAGATGAGGCACTAGTCGCCTCCCCACCCCCCTAAAGAGGAGCTTTAAGGGGGTGGGGGGCACAGGGGGCTGCCCGCCATCTCCTTTGGCTTGATATGGTTGCCTGTCGCGCAAAAGGATTACCCTACGAGGGAGTCTCTTACGCGATCGAATTCTCGGCAGGCGGCAACCAGTGAGGCAGAAAGGTTCGTTTGACTATTTGCTTTACACAGTCTGACCAATTGTTTGGCGCTGTAAGTACACTGTTTTTCTGCTGTGTTTCGGTGCCCGTGCGTGATTGTCGTGTCCTCCGCTATGCTAGTTCCTGCCAACGTTATTA
>CAIRSR010000177.1 GCA_903881315.1 uncultured Thiotrichales bacterium
GCCTGCACCGTCACCACATTCAAATAACTCACCGTCCCCAATTTATATTGGTTTAATGTCAGGCGTACAGACTCCCGCGCCGCCTGAACCGCGCGTTCTTGGACAATCGCCTCGCGCTGCAACAAGACCAGGGTAGCAAGATTGTCCTCAACCTCTTGGAATGCGCTGAGCACGGTCTGTCGATAGCTTGCAACCGTCGCATCGTAGGTGGCGAGCGCATTCTCGGTCTCCGCACGACGCAGCCCAGCATCAAATACGGTCGCAACCAGACTAGGCCCCAACGACCAAAAACGATCAGCAACGGTCAACCACTGCGATAACCGCCCACCGCGAAAACCAACATCGCCCGATAAGGTCAGGGTTGGGAATAGGGCCGCTTTCGCAACACCAATCGCGGCATTAGCCGCCGCCACCTTCCGTTCAGCACTGGCAATATCCGGTCGTCGCTCTAGCAGCAGCGAAGGCGTTAGCGCCGGAATCATCGGCAACACCAAAGAGTCGTCGGTCACCGTCGGTAAAGAAAAAGAGGACGGGGCGCGCCCAATCAAAACCGCGATGGCATGTTCGAGGAGCGCTCGCTGAACACCAACATCAATGGCCTGCGCCCGGGTCGATTCCAGTTGGGTTTCCGCCTGAACCACCGTAGCGCGGGTCACAATCCCATAAGCATATTGATTTTTCGTGAGCTTCAGCGATACGCCATAAGCGGCCACGGTATCATTTAGCAACCGCTGCTGCCTATCCGTGACACGCAATTGAAAATACTCCTGCGCCAAGGTCGCCTGTGCACTTAATAGGATTGTCTGAAGATCAGCGCTACTCGCAACAACTCGAGCATTCCCCGCCTCCACCGAGCGCGAAATACCACCCCACAGATCCGCCTCCCAACTCACATCGAAGGCCATATTGTAGGTCGTCGCAACCTTCGGGCCGGTGGTATTCGGCTGTGAGCGCGTTGGCGAGAGCGTAGCCGATACACTCGGCAATTCCGCCGCACGCGCCTCTTGTAGCAGGGCACGCGCCTCGCGTAATTGCGCAAGGGCTACCTGCACATTCTGATTAGCGGCTGCGACCTGTTCTTCTAGCGCATCAAGGGCTGGATCATGATAGACCTTCCACCACGAGCCTCGCGGTTCAGCGTCGCTTGGCTCTGCCGTCTTCCAGTCTGGCGACTCTTTAAAGTTCGCGGGGGTTTCTACCGAGGGGCGCACGTAATCTGGGCCAACGCTACAAGCAACCAGCAGCGTCACGACCAAAACTACGATAATCTGGCCAGAAAGAAAATATCGTCTGTTCGGCAAACCGTTATTCCCATCGATAGGCTAATGTCGCACCTTGCGCTGTTTAAATATCTTCAGCGTCTCTGCTACCTGGTTCAGAACCAGCAACGCATTCTCAAAATTGAAATCACGAATACTTTCCTCGATCGTATAGAAATCTTCACCAAAGGTGGCTTTAAGTAACTCCTCATTCGCCTCTAGTGTTTTATGCGCATCAAAATCATCGTGACTCAATTGCTCGGCAAGTTTCGCACAAACCTCCCACAATTGAGCGCTATCCACGCTCGTAATCGCAGCAGCCGCTGGAGCCTCAAGGAGCTTTAATTCCAGATCAGCGATCAAGGGGGCAAGGCAGCCACTCACAACCGCAAGCTGCGCCTCCAAGGTACGTGACTCCCGCCCTTTGAGTAATACCTCTAAACGAGAGGCCGCGTTTTGCAACGCAATGGCACCGATGCTACCCGCCACACCTTTTAGCGTGTGGACATAGCGATCGACCACCTCCCACTGGTTGTTCTCGATTGCCGCCGCGATAGCTTCAACCGCAGTCCGGTGATTTTCTAGGAATAGGCGCAACATAGAGCGATACAGCGCGTGATTATTCATAACCCGCCGCAAACCAGCCCTCGTATCGAGCCCGGCAATCTTCGGAAAGGGCAGGACAACCCGCGAGATCTGTTTTGTTTCCGTGTCAGCATTTTCGCGGGGTTTAATCCATTGTAATAAGACCCGCCACAATCGGTCGGGGTCAATTGGCTTGGCAATATGATCGACCATTCCCGCCGCTTCACACTGATCACGCTCTTGCTGCATGACATTTGCCGTCATCGCAATAATTGGCAGTTCTTGAAGGCGTGGAAACTGGCGACGAATGGCAAGCGTTGCTTCGATACCATCCATCACCGGCATCTGCATATCCATCAGCACCAGATCGTAATCGGCGCGCTGCACCTGTTCCACCGCCAAAGCACCATTGGTGGCAAGATCAACCACAAACCCAACATCCGTAAGCAAGGCAATGGCCAATTCCTGATTGAATTCATTATCCTCCACCAACAGGATACGCGCACCTTTGCGGGTGGTTACTGCCGCAATCAATTGCGCTGAGGGCATTCCAGAAAGCCCAGCCTCGTCCTGTTGCGAATTACCAAGTACTCGGGTAATAGTATCTAGCAGGCTTGAGTGATTAACGGGTTTAACCAGCACCGCTTCGATGCCATGCCCGTCACCTCGGTCGGAAATATCGCTGGAACCATACGACGTCACCATGATCAAACGCGGCATATCGCGCAAATCAAGGGCGAGAATCCTGTTGGCCGTTTCTATTCCATCCATCGCGGGCATTTGCCAATCAAGGGTCACCACATCATACGGGTTTTGATGGTGAGCAAACTCGGCAATCCGCTCTATTGCGCTCTGACCAGAGTCAACCGCATCAACAGTAAAACCCATGTGGCGCAACATTTCAGTCAGTACCAAACGGGCATACTCATTATCATCCACCACCAAGATCCGTCGGCCATGCAGATCAGGGGCAACGAGCCTGTGACTCGCCCGATCCACAACACGACCGAATTTGGCAGTAAACCAAAAGGTCGAACCCTGTCCAAAGACACTCTCGATCCCAACCTCGCCCCCCATCAATCCAGCGAGCCGCTTGGAGAGGGCAAGACCAAGCCCAGTGCCACCAAAACGACGGGTCGAGGATTGGTCTACCTGGGTAAAACTCTGGAACAATTGCCCCTGCTGCTCTTCGGTGAGGCCAATGCCAGTATCGCGCACCGAGAAACGGATCGATACCTCGTCATCGGTGATTACCTGGAGGGTGGCGCGTAACACAATCTCGCCTTTCTCGGTAAACTTTACCGCATTGCTGGTATAGTTGATCAGGATCTGCCCAACCCGCAACGGGTCGCCGATAAGATAGTCGGGGATGGCCGGGTCGATATCCACAATGAATTCTATCCCTTTGGTTGCAGCCCCCTCAATCGTGAGATGAGAGGTATGATTAAATACCTCCTCTAGCGAAAACTCCACATGGTCAATCCGGAATCGCCCCGCCTCTATCTTCGAGATATCGAGGATATCGTTGATAATCCCCAGCAGATGCTGACCGGACGCATGGATCTTCTTGAGATAATTCTGCTGGCGGGGATTGATTTCTGTTTTCAAAGCAAGATACGACATCCCGATAATCGCATTCATCGGGGTGCGAATCTCATGACTCATGTTGGCAAGGAATTCTGCTTTTAACCGCGCCGCATCCTCCGCCAATTCCTTTGCCTTCTGCAACGATTCGATGGTCTCCTGCTCCTTGGTGACATCCGCCAGCGACCACACCGATCCTTGCAATGGATCGCCCGGCAATACCAGCCTACCCCTAAGCTGACAAAAGAGCCGCGTCCCATCCTTGCGCTGTAATTCTACCCCCCGCTGGTACATCTCACCTTTCAAGAGCCTGGGATAGGCCAGACCAACATCAAGATATTGCTCTTGGTTCACATGTAGGCAGCGCGTCGTCTGACCCAGCAATTCCTCTTGGTCGTAACCAAACATCTCGCAAAACCGTTTGTTATATCTATCAAAGGTGCGCCCACGCAAAAGACAGATAGCAATCGTTGCGGCATCAAAGATTGCGCTCAATTGTTCATTGGCCCGCTTCAGGGCCTTCTCGGCGCGTTTGCGCTCGGTAATATCCCGAAACGTAATGACCGTACCGTATACTCCCCCCCCCTGGTCGAGGGGGGTCACGAAGTATTCTACCGCCAAGGGTTGCCCGTCGCGCCGCCACAATACCTCGGAATCCACGCGCGGATGACCACCAAGCCGCGCCTGGTGCATCGGGCAGGCAGCAACCGGATAATTGCTGCCATCAAGGTAGGCATAGTGCAGGGTATCGTGCATCGGCAGATCCAGCAATTCGCCTTCTGCGTAACCGAGCATTGCCAACGCCGCCGGATTGGCCAGCGTGATTAGGCCATCCTCATTCACATGAATAATGCCATCTTGCACCGAGGACAAGATCACGCGACACGGTGCCTCGAGTGACGAAATCTTGCCCTCGGCAAGCTTTTCAAAGGTAATATCACGGAATACCAGCACCGCCCCGACCAGGGCATTGTCGCGTCGCATCGGGGTCGTGGTATA
>CAIRSR010000178.1 GCA_903881315.1 uncultured Thiotrichales bacterium
ATAATGAAAGACAAGGCCCCTCAGGCTAATTCTGACCAGGCATCCCCGATCATCTTCACCGATGCGGCTGCCACGAAGGTTCGTGCGCTCATCGCGGAGGAGAACAATGACGCCTTGATGTTGCGGGTATATGTCACGGGCGGTGGTTGTTCTGGTTTTCAATATGGTTTTTCTTTTGAAGAAGAGGCAAGCGAGGACGATACCCGTATCGTTAAGGGTGGTGTCACGCTGGTGGTTGATCCAATGAGCTTCCAATACCTGATGGGAGCTGAGATCGACTATGCCGAAGACCTTGAAGGGGCACATTTTGTTATTCGCAACCCCAATGCGGTGAGCACCTGTGGGTGTGGTTCTTCTTTCTCCGCCTAAGGTCGTCGTGGGAGTGCCGCAAGACTTGCGTCTGCCCGCTTGGGGTGGGCGGTGTCCTTGGGTTTTGGCGGAGCGCGGGTGGTTGTCATCTAAAAACCCACCAGAAGCGTCTTAGCGTATGAAAGATCAAGATTTTTCTGAGCAGTGTCAGTCCTCGCATAATGTCTTTGCGGGCAAGATGCTGAAGGTGTATCGCGATGAGGTGATCCTACCCAATGGGCATCGCTCGACCCGCGAGTACATCATCCACCCGGGGGCGGTGGTGGCTATCCCGTGGCTTGCCGATGGGCGCTTGGTGCTGGAGCGTCAGTATCGTTACTCGGTAAGGCAGGAATTTCTCGAACTGCCAGCCGGCAAGCTTACCCCGGGCGAGGATCCGCTTGCTGCGATGCAGCGCGAACTCCTCGAAGAGACCGGCTATGTCGCGAACCGCTGGCATCGGCTCTGTCGACTCCATCCGTGCATCGGTTACGCCAACGAAGAGATGACGCTGTACCTGGCGCAAGACCTCACCCTAACCAAGCAAAATCTGGATGAGGATGAACTGCTGGAGGTGGTCGAGATGTCGCTAGACGAGGCCATGCGGGCCATTCAAAGCGGACTCATCACCGATGCTAAGACCATGGTGGGCCTGTTCTGGGCAGAGAAGTGGGCGCGGGGCGAGTGGGTGCTGGAGGGGTAAGGACGCAGAAAAAATACCGTCCTCTTTTGCTCCCTATTAGCACTCTCCGCGAGAGAGTGCTAAAATGGGGCGGACTTGGAAAAGGAGGGTTTCCCCCAATGACTACTACTGCATTGCAGCGGTTTGATCTGTTGCAGCCCATCGGCAGTTTGGATGCGTATATCCAGGCGGTGAGTGTTGTGCCGACGCTGAGCGCCAGTGAGGAACACGCACTGGCGGTTCGTCTGCGTGACCACAACGATTTGGATGCTGCGCGGCGTCTTATTCTTGCGCATCTGCGCTTTGTCATACACATCGCACGCAGTTACAGTGGCTACGGTCTCCCGCAAGCGGATCTCATCCAAGAGGGCAATATTGGCCTGATGAAGGCGGTTCGGAGCTTTAATCCCGAACATGGGGTGCGCTTGGTCTCGTTTGCGGTGCATTGGATTCGCGCCGAGATCCACGAATTCATCCTGCGCAACTGGCGTATCGTCAAGGTGGCGACGACCAAGGCGCAGCGAAAGCTGTTCTTTCATTTGCGTAGCACCAAAAAGCACCTCGGTTGGTTTAGTCATCGCGAGGTTCAAGACGTGGCGAGTGAGTTCGAGGTGAGCCCCGCAACGGTTGTCGAGATGGAGCAGCGCATGTCGGGGCAGGATCTCAGTCTCGACGGGGACAGCGATGGCGACGACGAGGATGCGCCGCCACCGATCGCCTACTTGCAAGACTCGCGCTTTGACCCCGCTCTCGTGCTTGAGAAACAGGATTCCGAGCAACACAAAGAGACCCGTCTCGCCAACGCCTTGGCAAGCCTAGACAAGCGCAGTCGTGACATCGTAGAGCGTCGCTGGCTGAATGAGGACAAGGCGACCCTGCAGGAACTTGCCTCTCAATACCAGGTGTCAGCGGAGCGTATCCGTCAGCTCGAGAAGGTCGCCATGAAGAACCTTAAGGCCCTGCTCGTGGACTAAGGTGGGCAAAAGGCCGTCCCTTTTCGCGGTCAGGGGTTAGGTCTTCTCGCCCGCAATGCCAAGGCACTGGGTAGAGGAGTGGATGTGTTGCGCCACCTTTTGTTCGGCCAGGTCGCAGATGTCGCACTTCCGACAGGCGGGGGTCTTGCGGGTGGGTAGTGGTAGTGCGTCGAGTAGCGGCCCGCGAACCTTCGCGATCAGATCCGCTGTCTCGGGCGCATCGGCCAGTAGGCCTTCGAGGGTGGTCGCGATCTCTTCGAGCAGGGTTTCTATCTCCTGGCAGTGTTCGCGCTGTTTGGTGGCGGTAATCAATCCATTGAGGCACTCGACCAAGGCGCGGTTCTGTTGGTCTAGTGTGCCCTGACCGGTTAGGTAGCGGGTCTTCCAACGTAGGTTTTTCATGACAACCCCCTGCTTGCTTGTGGCAGAATGAGCCACGCTTTGCAGCAACCTTTGCTGTAGCGCGTGGCGGAGTTAGCGGGTGCTTGAGGCATCACTCTCGCGCTCCGTCTTGCAATCATAGTACGCTGGTTCTGCCAACACCATGCGGGCGCATACAACAGAGTGATGGCGCTGTGGGCGTGGGTCGTTGGCTGGTTGGTGTCGTCCTTCTGTGGGGGCGGCGTCTGTAGAACAGTACAGCCGAGGTGGTTCTGATGTTCAGGTATACCAGATACATGAAGCCTATCCTTATCTTCCGCCATTGGGTTACCGAGGGGCCGGGTTATCTTGCCGAGGTGCTCGACCGTAACGGGTTGCCGTGGCGTCTCGTCGCTATTGATGAGGGCGAACCGGTGCCTGCGACGCTAGAGCAGGCCTCCGCCTTGGTGTTCATGGGCGGGCCGATGAGCGTCAACGATAGGCTTGCCTGGGTGGAACAGGAGTTGCGACTCATTCGCGCCGCACACGAAAGCGGGATGCCGGTGCTGGGGCATTGCCTGGGTGGGCAGCTTATTGCCAAGGCCTTGGGGGGGGGCGTGACCAAGAATCCAGTGCGTGAGATTGGCTGGTTGCCGGTGTCACCGGTGCGCAATGCGGTAGCGGCAGAGTGGTTGCGGGGTCTGCCACCGACCTTCGATGTCTTTCACTGGCACGGCGAGACGTTTTCTCTCCCCGCCCAAGCGACGTTAATCCTGAAAGGCGAGACCTGCGCCCACCAGGGGTTTGCTATCGGTAACCTGCTCGCGCTGCAGTGCCATGTGGAAATGACCGAAGACCTGGTGCGCACCTGGACTACGGGCGAGCCCGCCGAACTTGCGCAAACCACAGCAACCGTTCAATCCGCCGCAACGATGACCACCGCGCTCCCCGAGCGCATCGAGGGGTTGCACGCAATTGCTGATCGCCTCTATGGGCGCTGGTTGCAACCGTTGTTCTTTGTTAAAAACGGATGAGCTAGGATTGCGTCCCTTCCGAAAAGCCAAACATGGCGTTTACGGGCACCGCCTGATGTAACTTCTCAATACGTCGCGACGGCTTGTTAATCAACAGGTCACGCTGGTGGTTAGCTGATTTTCTGCAACGCCAGAATCCACGACAAACGGATCAGCAACAAGTTGGAATGTTGCATCGGTACTGCATCTTTGAATGCGTTGATGTTATCAGCAGCGCTGCGCCAAGATGTTGTTCTTTTTGTCTATCAGCTACGGATTAGCTGGCTGCTACGGCTTATTGAGAAGTTGCCGACTGATAGGCGAACACAGCAGAAATGACCGATGATTTCTGCGACCAAGCGATTCCGAAGCACAGAGGCGGTCTTTCGGAGGGGGCGCAAGAGTAACTACCAAGGGGCGAAACTGTTCATGAAGGAGAGGGGACGAGAGACGCTTTGGTTCATGACGGACATGTCACGCTGCATCATGGGGATTGCGATTGCCATGAGATGCACAGATTGGCTGATGCTGGTGATCTCGTCGGAGAGTGGCTTCATTACTTTGGTGTCGGCGGCTATGCTACCGACACTGGTGGCGATGGTCTTGATATCCTTGGTCATGGCGTTGATATTGCTCGACATGGAGTTGACGCTTTCTGACATGTGCTCAACATTCAAGGCGAGATTCTTCATGTTGCTGGACATGGTGGCCATGTTCTCACCCATCTGGGTGTCTACTGAGCGGGCTAGCACTGCCACGTCGTTGGCGAGACTGTAGATGAGGAAGAATCCGTAGGCGGCCAGGATCACGAACGCAAACAGTGCTGGATAGACCACAAGCTCCCAGCGTCGCGCACTTGCCTCGAAGGTTTTGGCAAAGCGATCCAGGGCGTCTAGCGAGGCCAGTTGTCCATCAATCTCGGACAGAGGGGCTGATGCAGGCTTGGGGCCTAGGAACTTTCCGCGCTGGTCGATGTTATTCGGCATGGACTTGGAAACCTCGCAGGACGACGGGGCTGGTAGCGCCACACCATCCTTAACTTCTCTGGTTGGGATGCAAGCATCAAGACCACACGGACAGTGTTATGCCCGTGGTGATACGACTCTGGTCTATCCTATCCCATTTTGCGTCGATGTCAAAGCAATAAGTCCACGTTGTAACAGAGACCGCGTCGTTGTGAGAAAGAGTTCTTGGCTGAGGTCGAGTTCCGTGGCGAGCCCGACGAACCCTGAGAAGTCTTGTTTCTCCTGCATTCGAACCAGGAACTCGCGCTCAATCGGGTTTAGCCAGCCATGAACCGGAAGGGCGCGGCCCAAGACCTGGGCATTGGTCTCGACACGCGCCTCGTTCCCGAGGACGCCCGCCTCCATGAAACTAATCGGTGAGGTGCGCTGGATATGGCTTTGTTCCAACAGGGAGAGGAGGTTGGGGTGACGGGATAGGCGCTCTGCCAGGAAGCTACCCTCGATCTCTATGCCCGCATGGTCGGAGAGGGGAGGTTTTGAGTCTTCCATCCGCGTCCAGGGTGCGCCGCAGGCGGGGTCGCTCCACTGGATGGTGAGGAGCAAAGCAACAATGCGCTCGTACCCCTGGGCTGCAAGGTTTTCATGCCAGGCGTTTACCGAGTCGAGGAATACGCCATAGTCTTCGCCATCGGCGTGTCCCAGTGCGTAGATCTGCGAGGTGTATTCGCGGATACGGAGGATGTGGATGTCCATCGGGGCATCGCCAAGCCAGCCACGGATCCGATCGGCGATCGAGACGCCGTCCCGCTCCCCGAGTTCGGTAACAATCTGGGCGCTGCCGCCTCGGGCCAGATAACGCGGCAGAGCCTCGATAATCCGGCGCTGGATGTCCTCACCGGAACGCCCGCCATCACGAAACCCGAGTGTGTCGATAGGTGATGGGACAAAGGGGGGATTGGCGGTGATGAGGTCGAAGTGCTCGGCAGCGACGGGTGCGAAGAGGTCGCCAACGAGGCTTTCGATGTTGGAGATACCAAAGGCCTTCGCATTAAATTGGGTGCATAGCGCGGCGCGAGGATTGATATCAACCGCTACCACGCGCTTGGAATGGGCGGCGGCGAGTAGGGCATGGATACCAGAACCGGTACAGAGATCGAGCGTGTTGTTGACCTTGCGGCGGATGGTGGCGCGGGCCAACCATTGGCTGTCGGTGCCGACGAACATGATCCTGTCTTGTGGAATATCGTATACCCCAGGATGGGGGAGCTTCGGCCAGGCGTGTTCCGAGAAGATCAATCGATCGCCCACCGGAAAGAGCGAGACCTGTGCCCGCACCAACCCCTCCGGGCTGATCGAGACAATGCCGATGCGGGTGAGAACATCCCAGTCCGCTTGGCTGAATAAGGGGTTCAGCTCTTCTTTGGGGATGATCCCTTGTAACAGGAAAAGGTCGATGGCAGCGGCCAGTACATCGCGCCTTGCGAGGTGAATTTTGCGATAGATGGGTAGGGCACGCCACAGGAGATCGTTGATGTCAACGAGGTCAAGGCGCTCCCGAATCCCTTTCTCGCAATAGCCAATCCCGGCAATACACGCGACTGCCTCGCGTAGAGCGGGAACGTCTTCATCGTTGCAGAGAAAGCTTATGGTTTCGCTCAATGGATTTCTCTATTGTCAACAGTAACCTCAAGCCACAGCTCAAGCGCTGCGAGGTGCCAGAGTTTACTCCCCTGGATTCTGGTGAGATGCTGCTCTGGTGCGTTTAGTAGCTTTTCGACATAGGCCCGCTGGTAGAGTCCACGGTTAATGCACGCGCCCGAGGTCAGGATGTCGCGCATAAACCCAAGAAACTCCCCGCGCACGTATTTTAGCGCGGGAACCGGGAAATAGCCCTTTGGTCGATCAATCACCGCATCGGGGAGTAATCCCCGCGCAATCTGCTTCAGGACATGCTTCCCGCCGCTGTTTAGCTTTAATTCAGGGGGCAGGGCGGCCACCAGTTCTACCAAGTGATGATCGAGAAAAGGGACACGCGCCTCCACCCCCCAAGCCATGGTCATATTATCCACACGTTTAACCGGATCGTCTACGATGAGGGTGGTAATATCAAGACGGAGCACCTGATCAATAAAGGTGTCGGCATGGGGACGTGCGAGACCGGCCTCGATATAGGTGGCAGTATCGTCAGCGCCATGAAAGGGTGGCGTTACTGTTTCGAGATATTCGGCGTGGTCGCGATCAAAGTAATGGTTGCGGAAACGCTCGAGTGGCGTCCCGGTGGCTGCGGCCATTTGTGGATACCAGAAGTAGCCGCCGAACAATTCGTCTGCGCCTTGTCCGCTCTGTACGACCTTGATCTCCTTCGAGACCCGCTCGGCGAGAAGATAAAAGGCCACGGCATCCTGCCCGAACATCGGCTCGGCCATCTCAGCCACCGCCTCTGGTAGCCGTTCGAGCACCTCGCGGTTTGGGATGGTAATGCGGTGGTGGTCGGTCTGGAAGCGCTCGACCACCAGATCAGAGTAGGCGAATTCACTGCCCTTTTCCTCGGGGGTGTCTTCAAAGCCGATAGAGAAGGTGATGGGTTTCGCGCCGCCTGCTTCTGCCAGCAGGCCGACCAGCAGGCTTGAGTCGAGCCCTCCCGAGAGCAACACCCCGACGGGTACATCAGCAACCGCTCGGTGTTGCGCGACCGCCTCGCGCAGGGTGGTGTGGACGGCTTCCGTCCATTCTTGTTCAGTGCGCGGCAGAGGCGGACGACAGGCGTCCAGTTGCCAGTAACCATGGCTCTGCTGGGCACCATTCGCCTCTATGGTGAGGGTTGTGGCGGGGGCGAGCTTGTGCATGCCAGCAAGGATGGTGCGTGGCGCAGGCACGACGGCGTGGAGGGTAAACAGGTGGTGTAGCGCGACACGGTCGATAGCACAATCCACCCCGCCAGCCGCAAGCAAGGCCTGCGTGCTAGAGGCAAAACGGAGATACCCCGCCCCCGTCGTCCAGTAGAGCGGCTTGATGCCCATCCGGTCGCGGGCCAGAAATAAGCGGCGGGCGTTCCTGTCCCAGAGGGCGAAGGCAAACATACCGCGCAAGCGTTCCACGCAAGCCCGGCCCCAACGATGGTAGGCCTTGAGGATAACCTCGGTGTCGCCGCTAGAAAAAAACCGATAACCAAGTCCAGCCAGTTCTTTCTGCAATTCACCGTGGTTATAAATAGTGCCGTTGAAGACGATGGCAAGCCCCAGTTGCTCGTCCACCATCGGTTGGTTGGCCGCCGGGGAGAGATCGATAACCGCAAGACGCCGCTGCCCGAAGGCGAGTGCGCCGTCGTGCCACACCCCCTCGTGGTCGGGCCCGCGTCGCCGCAACGCCTGGTTCATCCGTGCGATAACGGCAGGGTCGGGGGGTTGGCTGTCGAAGCGCAGCTCCCCACAGATGCCGCACATTAGTTGCTGCTCCGAGCTAAGCGGCGGCGGTCACTCTCCTTTAAAAAGCGCTTGCGAAGACGCAGGTGGTGGGGCGTGACCTCGAGTAGTTCATCATCGTTAATGAACTCAAGCGATTGCTCGAGGCTCATGCGCATCGCGGGGGTGAGGATGATGTTTTCGTCTGAGCCTGAGGCGCGCACGTTGGTCAGTTGCTTTTCCTTGAGGGGATTCACCACGAGGTCGTTGTCGCGGGAATGGATCCCGACAATCATCCCTTCATAGACCTCTTCGCCGGGGCCGACAAACAGGCGTCCGCGCTCTTGTAGGTAGAACAGGCCATAGCCCACGGTCTTTCCCATGCCGTTCGAGATGAGGACGCCGTTGTTGCGTCCACCCATCGTGCCTTTCTTCATCGGGCCGTAGTGATCAAACACATGGTAGATAAGCCCAGTGCCCGAGGTCATGGTCAGGAATTCGGTGTGAAAGCCAATGAGTCCCCGCGAGGGGATCATGTAATCAAGGCGCACCCGCCCCTTGCCGTCGGGCACGAGATCCTTGAGATCGCCCTTGCGCGCACCGAGGTGTTCCATCACCGAGCCTTGGTGTTGTTCCTCGACATCGAGTGTCACCACCTCGTAGGGTTCCATGCGCTCGCCGTCTTGTTCCTTGATGATGACCTGGGGCCGTGAGACGCCGAGTTCATAGCCTTCGCGGCGCATGTTCTCGATGAGGATGGCGAGGTGCAGCTCGCCGCGCCCCGAGACGCGGAATTTGTCGGGGTCGTCGCTGTCCTCGACGCGCAGGGCGACGTTGTGGATGCGCTCGCGGGCAAGGCGTTCGCGGAGTTGCCGACTGGTGACATACTTGCCATCACGTCCTGCAAACGGCGAGTTATTGACCTCGAAGGACATCCGCACCGTGGGCTCATCGACGCACAGTGCTGGGAGCGCCTCGACAACGGTTGGGTCGCAGACGGTATCGGAGATATACAAAGGCTCGATGCCGGTAAATGCGATGATGTCGCCGGCCTCGGCCTCTTTTAACTCGAAGCGCTTGAGGCCCATCAGGCCATAGGTCTGGAGGATCCGCCCGTTGCGCTTGGCACCTTGTGGGTCTATTACCGTGACGGCCATGCCCGGGCGCATCCGACCACGGGTGATGCGCCCGATGCCGATGGTGCCGACATAGCTCGAGTAATCGAGCGAACTGACCTGCATCTGGAGTGGCCCATCGGGGTTGACATTGGGTGGGCGCACATGTTCAACGATGGTCTGGAGCAACGGATCCATATTGCCGCCACGCACCGTATCGTCTAGTCCGGCGTAGCCGAGGAGTGCCGAGGCGTACACCACCGGGAAGTCGAGCTGTGCGTCGGTTGCATCCAGCCGCGCGAAGAGGTCGAAGGTGGCGTTCAACACCCAATCGGGGCGTGCGCCGGGGCGGTCTACCTTGTTGATCACCACAATCGGGTTAAGGCCGAGCGCAAAGGCCTTCTGGGTGACAAAGCGCGTCTGTGGCATTGGGCCATCGACGGCGTCGACCAGCAGTAGCACCGAGTCTACCATCGACAAGACGCGCTCTACCTCGCCGCCAAAATCGGCGTGCCCCGGGGTATCCACGATATTGATGCGATAGTCCTGCCACTGGAGGGCGGTATTCTTGGCAAGGATGGTAATGCCACGCTCCCGCTCCAGATCGTTTGAATCCATCACCCGTTCGACGAGGGTCTCTCGCTCGCCGAAGGTGCCAGATTGTTGGAGCAGCTTATCCACTAGGGTTGTTTTGCCATGATCGACGTGGGCGATAATGGCGATGTTGCGGATGTGTTCGATGGAGGTGGACATTGTCGAGCAAACTTCCTCTGCTGGTATCCTGGTGACTTTGCATCGGGACGGGCGAACGCATCGGCCCCGTACCGTTTCTCTTCATACCAGAGTAAAGAGAAACGCTAAGGATAGCATCCCTAGTGGGCGTTGACTCGCCCCGTCGGTGTTTTTGATGGGGTTTTAACGCTGCAGCCCGTCTGGTGGATAAATGAAAATTTCTTTTCAGAAAGTACCGAGGCGTGAAGACGGAGAGCCCTAGAACCGTTAATCCCTGCTACCTGGAGCGGGTCACCGCCTATTCTTATGATGTGTACCGATGCTCAGATGTGTTAGGATCTTTCGGGTACTGTTTATGTTTCGAGAGCGAAATCAGAGTGATACCCGAAACCCTAACGGCCAAACAGGTAGCTGATATACTTGGTGTTTCTGAGCAGCGTGTGCGTACGCTTTTGCGACTCGGCGCTATCGAGGGGCGACAGGTTGGTAAGCAGTGGCTAACGACCGAGACCGCAGTGAATACCTATCTTGACGAGGGTGCTGTCAAACCCCCAGAGGATAGACCGCGTAAACCTGGCCCGTTGCCTAGGCTTAAGGCGCTGTCGTTTTTCTCCGGTGCGATGGGTCTTGATCAGGGTCTTGAAAAGGCGGGGATCCAGTTCCTCCTCGCTTGTGAGTCCGATAAGACGTGTCGGCGCACGATTACCGCCAACAAACCGGATATGGCACTGCTTGGTGACGTATGGAATTACGATGCGTCCGAGATTCGGGTCGCCGCAGGTCTTGGCCCGCAGGATGAGATCGACGTAGTTGTGGGGGGGCCACCCTGCCAGGCGTTTTCGACGGCTGGCGCAAGGCGCGGTTTCCATGACGAGCGCGGCAATGCTCTTTTGCGCTACGTCTCTCTCATTCTTGCGCTACGTCCCCGCTTTGCTGTCATAGAGAACGTGCGTGGGCTGCTATCAGCCCCGTTGGTGCACACGCCACACGCAGAGCGTGGACTGGATTGGCAACCGGATCCGGCGGAGCGGCCGGGTGGTGCCCTGATGCACGTCCTTGGCCAGTTGCGAGGGGGCGGGTATGGTGTTTCGTTCAACCTCTACAATGCCGCTAACTTTGGTGTGCCACAGTCGCGTGAGCGCGTGATACTTCTCTGCTCTCGGGATGGCAGGAAACTTCCGCACCTCGTTCCGACCCATTCGCAGGGTGGTCTGTTCGGTTTACCGAAATGGCGGACGCTACGCGAGGCCCTTGAAGGACTTGATCACGGGGCTCACGATCATGAGGAGTTTCCACCCGACCGGCTGCGCTTTTACCGTATGCTTGGCCCAGGTCAGTACTGGAGGCACCTGCCGAAGGAACTGCACCGTGAGGCCCTGGGTGGATCCATGGACGCGAGTGGTGGTAAGACCGGGTTCCTGCGTCGGCTCGCTTGGGACAAACCATCCTGCACACTCGTCACCTCACCCACGATGCCGGCGACGGATATCTGTCATCCGATCGAGGACAGACCGCTGTCGGTTCAGGAATATGCAAGGATTCAGCAATTCCCAGATGACTGGATCGTTTGTGGCTCGCTTGAGGATCGTTATAAGCAGATTGGCAATGCCGTTCCGGTGGGGCTCGGTGAGGCGGTTGGTCGGGTTATCGTCGCGCACATTGAAGGGCGTGATACGCGAGCACCCGCTGGTTTTCCTTTTAGTCGCTACAAAGACACCGATGAAGTCACTTGGGAAGCCCGTGCGATTAGGGGCCTAGGCGGTCATGCTCCAAAGGCAACCGGGCCAGACCCCGTAGCCCCAGCAGGTCTGCAGAATGTCGGGGACGGGCAACTCGCACTGTTTCCGGAGTTTGCTTAACTCGGGTAGCGATCGAGTGCTTGCAGGTAGTTGCGAACGAACGTCTTGAAGTTTTCCTCAGAGAGTTTCTGCCGCAGGGAGGCGTCAGGAAAGTTATCCCAGTTCGAGCCGAGCTTCTGCGAGAAGGTGCGGTGCCATTTCTCAATGCTCGTCCCGATGCGGATAGCACTTGATGAGGAGTTCTCGGAATTGTCACGGTTCTTTACTTGGAGTAGTCGCCAGGTTTCTCCGGTTCTTGCTGGGGGCCTTACGAAATCTACCGCCTTTACAATAGAACCAGAGCACCAGATCCAGTCCATGGGTTCGAGGACAGAGGCCAGGTAGCGTTCAAGTAGGTCGCCCACCATATTCTCTGCGCCCATCGACAGTAAGGTGCTCATGTTTGATTCGCGGGACATCCGTGTCATTGATGCCAAAGTAGGAGACCAGGATGACGGATACCATCTCATCTGGTACGGTCTTTGGTGGTTTAGGTGCCTTTGGGTTGCGTGACGAGGCGAAGGTTAGCGCCTGCCGTTGGACGTATTCGACTGTACCGATTGCTGGGGCAGAGGATCCGCGCATAGCCGAGGCTGCTTCGGGGTGGTGAACCAAGAACCGGACGATATTGGCGTATCTGTCGGCCAGGACTGGGTCAATCTGCCGCATTGCTTCGCGGGCGATGGTTGTTGCGTCTGGGGTGAAGGCTATCGTTGCTCTCAAGTAACACCACGCGACAAGGTTCTTCTTACCATGACGATAGGGAGGTAAGGCCAGAAGGATATCCCTAGTGGGCGTTGACTCGCCCCGTCGGTGTTTTTGATGGGGTTTTAGGAGATTATGTCGTGTGGTGTGGCTTGGGGGTAGTGTCTGGGTGAGCACACATTGGTCACTAACGGCTGCGATACGACATCCTTGTCGTCAGTGTTGTCACAATCTTTGCTACTTACGACCCTGAGGGGTTGCTACTTTGCCCACGTTGCCTTGTTGGGAACGCTCGTCACTGTCCTTTCTAATTCTTGGAGCAGGGAGATGACCTGGGCCGAGAGATCATAGAAGTGCTTATACTCGGTTTCTGCCGCTATGCTGTTGTTGTTATTCCTGAGTTGCACGACCTTGGCGATGGATGCGTGGAGAGTGGTGTGAATCTCTTCTAGTTTGACCATGGCGGGCAGATGTTGGTAACGCGCCAATCCAGCATTATAGAGCCATTTGCCCAGCATACATTCGCGGTGTGAGGTGATCTCTTTGGCGTTGAGCGACTCTCCACGTCCGTCAAGGAAGGCGCGAAGTCGGCTACGCCAGGCGAGATGTGCATCCCGTGCGGATGCGAAATCTAAACTCGGTATTGCTGCTCCTGTTTTATGTTTTGGAGGGAATGGAACGATGGACTTTTTGGTCGTTCCCAACGATGCCTTCCTGTGATTTGGGATGGATGGCGTCGAGGAAGAGCTGGCAGTTGTGACGTCCGTGATCATGCCTCCGTCTTCCAGGTGGAAGAACGCCATCAATCGGTTCAGAACCTCTGCTTGTTGGGTGACCTCCGTTGCTGTGGCGGCTAATTCCTCCGCTGCGGCGGCATTTTCTTGTACCGCCTGATCCACCTGTTCCATGGCCCCATTCACTTGGGATACGCCACTGGTTTGTTCCCTGGATGCGGCGGCAATCTCTTGCACCTGTTCAGCAGTCTTTTGTATTGCAGGGACGAGCACGGCTAACAACGCGCCAGCGTGTTCCGCCTGGGATACGCTAGACTTAGACAGAGTGCTAATCTCCCGCGCCGCGACTTGGCTATTCTCGGCAAGTTTACGCACCTCAGAGGCGACCACGGCAAACCCCTTGCCATGCTCTCCGGCGCGTGCCGCCTCAATGGACGCATTCAGTGCCAAGAGGTTGGTCTTGTAGGCGATGTCCTCAATAAATCCAATCCGATCGGCGATCTTGTGCATGGCTGCTACGGTGTCGGTGACGGCTCGACCACTTTCTATCGCATCCTTTGCTGCCCTTACTGCCTCGGCCTCGGTAGTGACTGCGTTGCTTGAGTTCTGCTCGATAGACGTTGACATCTGCTCTAACGAGGCCGATGTCTCCTCGACACTGGCTGCTTGTTCGGAGCTTGCCTGGGATAAGGATTGGGCGGTGGTTACGAATTGCAACGCGCTACTGGCTAGCGTTCCGGAGGCGGTGCGAACCTGTCCAACCACTTCTTTCAGTTTGGTAGACATGATGCCCAGCGCTTTTAGCAATTGACCAATTTCATCTTGAGAGTGCTCGGTGAAGACCACGGTTAAGTCTCCTTCGCTCAAGCGGTTGGTAACGGTTACCGCCTCTAATAACGGCTTGCTAATACGGCGCACCGTGGCGATGGAAAAGGAGATCATCAATATCAAGCCGATGAGCCCGCATACCAAAAGCAGGTTACGAATGTCGTGGTAGGTTTGCTCAGCTTGGGTAATTTCCTCTTTGGATTTCAGTTGGGCATGTGTCTTGATTTGTTCTGCGATCTTTATCATCCCTTCTTGTGTTGGGCGATCAATGCCTTTAACCAGCCGATCCACAATCTGTGTGGATTGAGGATTGTTTTTATCGTAAGCTTGAATCGCCTCGCGATATTTAATGCCGAGCTGCTCGTGTGATTTCAATAAATCTTCGGTGTCTGTCGTGGGTATTCCTTGCTTTTGCATTAGTTCGATGGCAGTTTTCAGATGTGCTTGAACCTGCTTTTCCCGTCCTCCGAACTGAGAATAGTATTTTTTATAGTTCTCCGGATCACTGCCACGGATCAGAAGATCCTTCCACTCCTGTACCTGGGTCTTGAACATTGCTTGGGCGGACTCCACTGCTATTACCGCCTCGGTCTCGGTATTAGAAGAAGCCAAGCTAGTAGCAAGTGTGTTATTGAGAAGGGAAAGCTGTTCAACGCCAACGATGATTGACATTAGTAGGAATAAAGAGGCTATTCCTGTTAATAGGGTCAGTCGGGTGCTGATTTTTATATTGTTGAGCATAGTGTGGCCTGTGTCATTTTGGTTAAAGGATGGTGATTGTCTTTACTTTGATGTTGACTTCTGCCGGAGTCACTCACGAATCCGTGAGTGACTCCGGCAGAAGGTGCCCGATTCTGTCCTGGCCGGGGGTATTGCGTTGGTGTGGCGCGCATCGCCCGCGCTAGCCTACTGTCCCCCCCCCCCCACTCTCTGTCTAGCGACGATCGTCGAGTCTATTGGGAGTTTGAGTGCGCTCCGGACGTCCTCATTAGTCGCTCCTCCCGTCAGCTAGGTGCTAGCGCTTACGCACCAGCGTCAACCCATCCGCAAGGGGCAGCATTGTCTCGTCGATACGCGAGTCCTGTTTGATCTTCTCGTTTAAGGTGCGCACAACGCGAATATCCTCATCGGTTATCCTCGCACGGAGTTCGTCGTCCAATAGGTTGGGATCAATGACCGAGCCAAACAAGAGTACATTGTCAATTGCAATAATGCCACCGGGGCGGAGCAGAGTGAGGGATTTCTCGTAATAGTGGTCGTAATTCACCTTATCGGCGTCGATGAACACAAAATCAAAGGTGCCCGCTTCTCCTGAAGCAATGAGTGCTGCGAGGGTATCCAACGCTCGCGCAATGCGGAGATCGATCTTGTGCGCGACACATGCCTCTTGCCAATAGCGCCTGCCGATGTTGGTAAAGTCCTCGCTGATGTCACAGGTGATGACTTTGCCGTCATCGGGTAACGCTAAGGCAACGCACAAGGCGCTATAACCTGTATAGGTGCCAATCTCTAGTGCCTTTTTAGCGCCCAATAGCTTGATGAGGAACGACAGGAATTGTCCCTGCTCGGGTGGAATCTGCCAGATGGCGTTTTGGTCTTTGCTCGTCTCAATGCGGAGCCGCCGCAAGGCTTCCTCCTCGCGGAGGGTGGACAGGATATATTCACGGAGTTCATCTGAAAACAGGATCTCTGATTTTTTCATACGCGCTTTCTAATCCCGTTCTTCGGTGCCTGGTTGCATGAAATCTCGGTGATGAGGAACAAAAAACCTCGGGCGGTGGCTCGCAGAGAGAAACCGATAGGGTGCCACTACCATGAACGGGGGAGTGATGCTTGCAGTCTCCTCACATAAGAATCGTAAGAATCCAACAAAGGGTAGGCCCGCTCGGTATTTCTGATCCTAAACCCAAAAGAAACCATCAGCCGGGAATACCAGCCGATGAGGTGTCTCGTGAGGTTACAAAGTAATCGCAGTAGCAGTGGGGGCTCGGTGTTTCGCTGGGTTCTGATAAAATCCGGCGACCCACCGAACCTTGGTTTATTGTACCGTTACCCCAGCCAGGAATGGAATTCCGTAACTATTTGTTCCTGCGTTACTAAACACGATATCGGTTAGGGTCTGCGTTTTGAAGGCGTCTGGTAGCGTAAAGGCCTGCCTATCAAGATGCGCGTGCCCAGCGCTATTGACGCCGACGACTGCTTGAGCGACCGATGTGTCGGTGATGCTGTTTACGTAGCTACCAAAATAGTGGTCTCGGATATTGGTGCCCTCAACCAGGTTTACTGTGTAGGAGGCTCCCGCGCTACCGTTGAAGGTAAGCGATCCAACATTCGCGCCTAATGTCCCCATTGCCGAGTTGATGAGGGTGTATACCGTACTAACCCCGAAGGTGCCAACGGTGATATCGAGTGGCCCGGCACCCACCCATGCTTCAAACGCATTATGTCCGCCTGCGTCTAGTTGGAGCGCGAAGGGTACGCCACCAAGATTCTGCACACCAGAGAACAGTGCGCTATACGCTGTGCCATTCGTCCAGGTGCGAAGGTCGGTGTTTACGGTCGGCAGCGATACGGTGGTATAGGCAGACAAAACAAAGGACAGGTTATCCGCATAGCCATCATTATAGGATCCCGCCAGGCGGTTTGTTTGCAAGGTAAACGAAACCGAGCGCGTGCCTACGGGTAGTGCGCCAGAAGCAGAACGGTAGAGAAGTCCGGTAGCGTTGTTACGATCGGCGGCCATGACTGGCCCGATGGTGGCTGTCCCCAAGGTAGCGTTGTTCGCGCTGAGGAATGTGGCAGTGAGTGTGGCGTTGTCATCTTGGCTGCTCCATCCCCCGAGATAGCCCGCGAGTTTGAACGCTACCTTTCCGCCATCAATGGTTGCACCGCCTGCGGAGACATCGACGAGCTGGGTGGCGCTGGAAGCGGCGTTGTTCGGGCCACCAGCGAAGAAGTTGACGCCTCGATTGGCAGGGCCGGGATCGGTCGCAAGTGGGAAACCACCACCCGCGCCATATTGGAGGACGGTAAAATTGCCGTTGGTTGTCCAGCCTGGTGTCGAGACTACGCTGCCATCGGCAGAACCTGTTCCGGATTCCGCGTCGCCATTTACCAGGAGGTTAGCGCCAAAGAGTTGGCTACCGACGATCGTAACGGTAATGTTTTGCGTTACGGGTGGTGCGCTGTCATAACTGTTGTCACCGACTTGGCTCGCCGTGATCGTGCAGGTGCCGACGGCGACCCCAGTCACGGTGCTGCCATTGACGCCACTGACGGTGCAGATCGTGGGTGTGGTAGAACTGAAACTGACGGGCAGTCCCGATGTCGCTACCGCACCGAGTGTCAGGGCATTCCCAATCACCAGCACGGGGGGGCCACTGCTGGGAACGTCTGGGCCGGTAACGGTAAAGACGGTATTGGTGTTGCCGCCGCCGTACCCTTGCCCCACGTAGGCATCAACCGTCTGTCCTTGGTTTAGTGCGACGCTTGAGAGATTCCAGGTCTTGATGTTGTTGTTGAAACTATTCGCTGATTGCGCGACACCACCGATCTTTAGACCAGCAAGGGATGCGTCTGCGTTACCAAATCCATTCTGGAACTGCGCGGTTGAGCCGCCAATGGCAACCGTGAGCGCGTAGGTGCCGGTGTTGGGTGCGACCCAGCGGGCGTCTGGGTTGCCCCAGTCGGCCTCTAGGCTGATGTTGCCGGTCTGGATACCATAATCCGTGACCGAATAAAGACCGATAAAACCAGAGCCACCACTGGTGCTACCGAGACTCCACCAAGCATTCGTCGTCCCGGGCGTGTACGTGGTGTATGGGGTGAAGGTGCCACTAACTATCTCGCCGAGCACCCAGGGGCTTACGCCCGCGTTGTTGTTACTCACCGTGCTAAAGTCTGTCGCTAGATTCCAGGTATGGACTGGTGCCACGCTGATGACCCCAATCGTCTGGGCAGTCTTGGTGATGGAGCCAGTGACGACGGGGATGCTTTGCGTTACCTGTGGGGCGGCCCGGTAGTTGGCGTTACCGGTTTGGCTTGCCGTGATGATGCAGGTGCCTGCGGCGATACCGGTGATGTGGTTCCCGCTGACCGTGCAAGTGGATAAAGTACTGGAGGCGAAGGTGGTCGCCAGGCCAGAGGTCGCGCTCGCTTGTGCTGTGGTACTGCCGTGAACGAGCAACGGGGTGGGGCTAAAGGTGATGGTGCCAATGGTTTGGCTGCCCTTTGTCACCGCGATGTTCCAGTTGCGGCTGGCGGCGCTGTACTTCGCGTTACCCGCCTGACTGGCCGAGACCGTGCAGGTTCCGGTAGCAACGCCAGTGATGGTGTTGCCGCTGACGGTGCAGGTGCCGGGTGTCGTGGCGCTAAAGAGTAGCGGATTTCCCGATGCCCCACCGCTGGCGCTGACCGTTGTGGTAGTGCCGACGGTGAGCGGAGCCGGATTGAAAGAGAATGCGCTGATTACCTGGGCACCCATGGCAACCGCGATGTTCCAGTTGCGGGTGGCGGCGCTGTAGTTCGCGTTACCCGTCTGATTGGCTGAGACCGTACAGGTTCCGGCAGAAACGCCAGTAATGGTGTTGCCGCTGACGGTGCAGGTGTTTGGTGTTGTGGAGCTAAAGACTACCGGGTTGCCCGAGGCTCCTCCCGTGGCGCTGACCGTTGTGGTGTTGCCGACCAACAACAGGGCGGGGTTGAACGCGAACGTGCCGATGGTCTGAGGCTTGGAGGCGACGACGATGTTCCAGTTGCGGGTGGCGGCACTGTAGTTGGCGTTACCGGCTTGCGTGGCCGAGACCGCACAGGTTCCAGCAGAAACGCCAGTGATGATGTTGCTGCTGATGGTGCAGGTGCTCGGTGTCGTGGAGCTAAAGAGTACTGGGTTGCCGGAGGCACCCCCCGTGGCGCTGACCGTTATGGTCATGCCGACTATTAGCGAGGTCGGGTTGAAGCTGAAGGCACCAATGGTTTGTTTTAGTGGGCCATTGCTGGCCAGCACGGCGCTTGGAAACCATGAGCAGAGCGCACCCATGAGGGGAACAGCCAAGCACACAGCGAGCCGCCGCCGACCTCGACGTGATGTTGGCGATACGTTTCGGGCAAAGGGCTCGCTCGTGTTGGTGATGGCGGTCGTCGGGCAGAACGGCTGCTGTCCGCTTCCCTCAATGACGAGTCCACGCCGCAAGGCCAATTTGAGGCCAAGTAAAAAACCATTGGGTAGCATTGGGTTATCTCCGATAGATCTTTAGGTTGCGCGGATACCAGCAACCTTTGGTGATATTTCGCGCCTATTGTAAGCAAGTTTATGGTGTTTTGGCGGCGCAAGGGTCAGAAGAGGTTTGCTTTTTTGCGGGAATCCAGCAGGGGCCACTAGGTTGCCGATTGTCCTCTGTCCGATGCGCACGGATTGCGGGTCGGGACGGGCACTTACCTGGCAACTTTTTGTCTTACGAACGAAACCCGTCTTTGCGGACAGTCGCTGTTCTCGCTAAGCGTACCTACCCAGGGAGTACACTATCGTTTTCACCCACAGAGATGTCCGGGGGGCCGATGGGCCAGCATTACCTTAGCACCCTGTTTTCCCCGAGGTCGGTTGCTGTGTTTGGTGCAACCGATGATGTTGAATCGGTGGGGGGCATTGTCTACCAAAACCTCTTGATGAGCTTTCGCGGGCAGGTCTATGGGATCAATCCGACTCGATTGGAAATAGCGGGCAAACCAACCTATGCCGCTATCGAGGAGATTACCCAGTCTATCGATCTTGCTCTGGTTACAACACCGCTAGCCACCCTGGCCGATACCATAGAAAGTTGTGGAAAGAAGGGCGTTACTGCGGTTGTGATATTGTCTGCGGGTTTCGTAAAGACCGGTGCAAAAGGGGCTGTGTTGCCGAAGGCGGTGACGGATATTGCTAAACTATATGGCGTACGTCTGCTTGGCCCGAATTGCCTGGGGATCATGCGTCCAGAGACGGGTCTGAATGCGACCTTCTATAAGGGAAACGCCATTGCTGGTCGCTTGGCCTTGGTCTCGCAATCGGGCGCACTGTGCTCCGCCATCCTTGATTGGGCCTATACCGCCGGGGTGGGATTTTCGAGCGTAATTTCTTTGGGGGCGCTCGCTGATATTGATTTCTGGGAGATCCTGGATTATCTCGTTGCGGACAGCAAAACCGACAGCATCTTGCTGTACATTGAGGGGATACATCACGCGCGTGGTTTTGTCTCTGCCCTGCGTGCGGCAGCGCGGGTCAAGCCGATTATCGTCGTGAAGGTGGGGCGACATACGGCGGGCCGAGAAGCGGCCAATTCTCATACCGGTGCGTTGATCGGTGCGGATGATGTCTTTGATGCTGCTTTAAGTCGGGCCGGGGTGGTGCGGGTAAAGACCATCGCGCAATTATTTACCGCAGCCCAAGCCTTGGCCTACCATCATCGTCCAACCGGTAATCGACTGCTGATCATCACCAATGGTGGTGGCCCAGGTGCCATGGCGGCTGATCGGGTGGCGGATCTTCGGGTGTCGCTTGCCGAGCTTTCGGCAAAGACCCTCGAGACGCTCGATAGCTTTTTGCCTGCCAGTTGGCCGCGCAGCAATCCGGTAGACATTATGGGCGACGCAACGCCCGAGCGTTATCGCCAAGCCCTAGAGGCCTGCATGGCGGATCCTGGTGTGGACGCTGTGTTGGTTATCCTCACGCCTCAGGCCATGGCGCGTCCCGCAGAGGTTGCGGAAATGGTGGTGCAGGTTGCGGCAAAAAAACGCAAGCCTTTGTTCACCTGCTGGATGGGGGGCGAGCAGATAGCGGCGGGTTATGAGCGATTGGTGAAGGCGGGTATTCCTGCCTTTCATACCCCTGAGCCAGCCGTAGAGGCATTCTCCTATATTGCGGCCTATCACCAGAACCAGCAATTGCTGGTGCAAACACCGAGTCCTTTGTCGCAGCGCGTGGAGCCAGACGTGGAGGGCGCACGGATGCTGATTGAGTCTGCTCTGGCCGAACACCGCAGCATCCTCAATGAAATGGAATCGAAGGCGTTGCTTTCGGCATTCCATATTCCGGTCGCGCAGACCATGGTTGCGCGAAGCCCGAATGATGCCCTGCTCCTGGCCGAACAATTTGGTTTTCCGGTGGCGCTCAAGATTAATTCTCCGGATATTACCCATAAAACCGATGCTGGTGGGGTTCGCTTGGGGATCGAGAGCGCCCACGCGGTTCGTTCTGCGTACAATGACCTCTTGCGCGAGGTCAAAAAGAATCGACCCAATGCGCGGATCGAGGGTGTCTTTGTAGAGCCGATGATTCGTAAACCCCATGGGCGTGAATTGATGATCGGGGTTGCCAATGACCCGATGTTTGGCCCCATCATCACCTTTGGCGCAGGTGGTATCTTGGTCGAGGTGGTAAATGATCGTACGGTAGCGCTACCGCCCCTGAATAGTTATCTGGCAGAACGCCTCATCGAGAAGACCCGTGTGGCCAAACTATTGGGCCAATTTCGTCACATACCGCCCATCGACAAGAAGGCCCTAGAGAATATCCTGCTGCGCGTCTCCGAAATGGTCTGTGAATTGCCTTGGCTCACGGAGATGGACATCAATCCACTCTTCGTGGACGAGAACGGGGCGCTTGCGGTGGATGCGCGGATTGTGGTGGGCCACGCCTCATCGTATTCTATGCCCTATGCCCACATGGCGATCCATCCCTATCCTTCTCACCTCAGCACGCATTGGCAATTACCGGACGGTACCAATGTGAGCATTCGCCCTATCCGCCCCGAGGATGCCGAGATAGAACAGGAATTTATTCGTAATCTCTCCGAAGAATCTCGCTTTTTCCGTTTTATGAGCGTCCTGAAAGAACTCAACTCGGCAATGTTGGCGCGCTTTACCCAGATTGATTATGATCGGGAAATGGCCTTGATTGCGACCACCCTGGAACAGGGCAGAGAGATCGAGATTGGTGTTACGCGCTATGCCATCAACCCCGATGGCGAGAGCTGTGATTTTGCCCTGGTGGTTGCCGATGCCTGGCATGGTCGCGGGATTGGCTCACACCTAATGAGCTGTCTTATCAGCGCGGCGCGCACCCGCGGGCTGCGGGTGATGCACGGGGATGTCTTAGCGGATAACATGAAGATGCTAAAAAGAATGGAGGCCTTTGGTTTTTCTATCGAAACCCTAGAAGGCGATTGGACGATGAAACGCGCAACCAAAATGTTGTAGCGCTGTCCCCTGGGAGCACCAGGGGGGTGGGCGTGGTTGATTCAGTGCGGGTAGGATGTTTTTGTATTATCCCGCTGACTTTTTTCTGCCTACAGGACGTTTGGCATTAGGGAGTTTTTGTTGTGCTCCCTTGCGCGGCTTTACCAAACCTACCTTCAGCGGTGGAGATAAGGTCGCGGGCGAAGCGCTCACTAAAGCCAGAGATAAAGCCAATCGCCAGTAAGAAATAGGTTTCGTGCTCTGTGGTGACGCTAGCATTTACAATCCCTGATTTATATAGTGCGCAAACAAACATTGCGAAGAATGCCCCAATGATTGGTCTAGAAAAACCAGTGAGCAAGAGTACCGTTCCAGAATAGAACTGTAGTTTCGCGAATTCCTGAATACGAACCAAGATACTGACTATGCTCCCACAAAAACCTGCTGCTGCAATGAGCATAAACAACCCTGTATCGAACGAAGGCATTGATATAGCGCAAGCATGATGGTTAAAAAACATAAATAACACGGGTAAGGTAATGTATATGAGAAACGATACACCAGCGACAACTAATCCTGCTGGATTGTGACCAAAGAAAGTATGGAAGATGGCTCGAGGTGTTCGGAACCGACGTATGAGCCAGTCATTTAGTCTCGCGGCCAATTCGAGATTTGGCTGCGTACAAATCAGCGCGGAGGCAATCGTCTCAGCGATGTGTATTAGGTCGGGATCCCCAGCGAGCCGAAGATCAGGCAAAAGGGAGATCAACCGTTGGAGTTCTATCTGTGTGGCTTTATCTGTTCCTCCGCGCAGGCCAGCTTGGATCTTGGTGAGCAAGGTATCAATGGGATCGGGCTGATTGGATAGCTTATTTCCGCCGCCCTGGGGTGGGGCGGGCAGTTTTCCGGAGTTATCTGCGTCGCTCATGAAGTCACCGTTCGGGTGGGTGGTGTCGGTTGCTGTGCGGTTGGACTGGGCTGTAGACAATCGCACTTTGCCAGTGTACACCACATGGAGGTGATGCTCCAGGGGTTAGCTGTCAAATAACTTGATATGAGCCAGTATTACGTCGCACAAATTTAGGACTCACCCGAATGGGTAGCGAAAAGGCCGCGTAGGCCCTTTACAAGGTAGGCCGCAGTTCCGCGCAATAAAACCTCAGCCACGGCGAGCCACTCAATGCGGCGAGGGTATCGAGCAGGGCCTCGCCAGGCACGGCTTCCCCTGGGTGTATCCCCCAGCATTCGACAAAGCTCTGCCCGTAACCAAAGGCCTCGCGCAGCCGCCACTGGTGTAACGGGGCCGCGTGACCACAGGCCGGGCAAAGGGCGCGGCTCTTGGCTGGGTCGGCCTGCCAGGCGGGGAGCTGCAAGCACCAGTTTGCGTCTGGCGCACGACAGCGCGGGCAACGGGGCGGTGCCGCGTCGAGCGAGGCGCGCCAGGTTGGGTGGGGCAGGGGGGGCGGTAGTCGCAGCCGACAAAAACCGTTGTCGTCTGCAGAGCTAGCCGCGACCCGCACGACAGGCGAACAACCGAGAAAGGTGACGAGTTCGAGCAGGTGCGGCCCACTCTCGTACCAGTCGGAGGAGGGGGCGTGGGGCAGGCGCTTACCAAGAAGCCCTAACGCTGAGAGACCCGCCTCTAGGTCAGCAACGGCAATGCTGACCAGAGGATCGGCTGGGTGGAGGATCAGCGCGTAGTCGCGCACGTTGGTGGGTTGACGTGGTGCCTAGGGTGGTACGACAACGCCGGTAATGCTAAAGCCCGCATCAACGTAGGTGATCTCGCCGGTGATACCCGAGGCGAGGTCGGAGCACAGGAAAGCCGCGACGTTGCCCACCTCTTCAATGGTGACATTGCGCCGGAGCGGGGCATTGCGCTCGGCATAATCCAGCAGTTTACGGAAGTCGGCGATGCCTGAGGCGGCGAGGGTCTTGATCGGCCCAGCCGAGACGGCGTTGACGCGAATTCCTTGGGGGCCAAGCCCATCGGCCATGTAGCGTACCTCGGCCTCGAGGGCGGCCTTGGCCAGGCCCATCACGTTGTAGAAGGGGATGGCGCGGATCGCACCAAGGTAGCTTAGGGTCAACATCGCGCCCTTGCGCCCCTGCATGAGGGGGAGCACTGCCTTGGCGAGTGCGGCGAAGCTATAGACGCTGATCTCGTGGGCGATATTGAACCCGCTCCGGGTGACATGGTCGAGATACGTCCCTTCGAGCTGGTCGCGTGGGGAGAAGGCGATGGAGTGCACCAAGATGTCGAGACCATCCCAGCTTTCGGAGAGCATCCCGACGGCTGTCTCAATCTGTTCATCACTACCCACGTCGCAGGGTAAGACGAGGTTCGAGCCACACTCTGCGGCTATCCGCTCTACCCGACTCTTTAATTTCTCGCCTTGGTAGGTAAATGCCAGTTCCGCACCCTCGCGGTGCATGGCCCGAGCAATACCATAGGCAATAGACCGGTCGTTCGCGACACCGGCGATAAGCGCACGTTTGCCTTGCAGAAAACCCATAACGCTAAACCTCCTGAAAAGATGCACATTATAGCGACTGGATGTGGGATGTTCCACTAGGATACCACGATGGTTTTCTGCTCGCGTTGATGATTTGCAATCCGTTACAATCTGCTCTGTCGCGTGGATAGGGGGAATTTAGATGGCACCCCCCCTTGACAGCAACGCCCCCCACCCCGACAATGGCACCCCCTGCGTTTACGTACGCTTGGAGGGGTTCCCGAGCGGCTAAAGGGATCAGACTGTAAATCTGACGGCTCTGCCTTCGGTGGTTCGAATCCACCCCCCTCCACCAAGTATTCCGGTTTCGGGTGAGCGCCGGTCGTAGCGGGTGTAGTTCAATGGTAGAACCTCAGCCTTCCAAGCTGATGGCGTGGGTTCGATTCCCATCACCCGCTCCATAAGTGTCGGTTCCATTATTTAATTTGAGTGATCGAGCCAAAGGTTCGATCGTATAGGGTAGTATAGCGGTTAGGCCCACATAGCTCAGTCGGTAGAGCACTTCCTTGGTAAGGAAGAGGTCACCGGTTCAAATCCGGTTGTGGGCTCCAAATTTTAGAACAGATTTTAGATTGAGACTCGTGGAGATGGGCAGGTTCCGTTGCCACGAGGTATAGTCTGCGCTTTTGAAAGCGTAGTAGAATGACGACACAGCTCGGGCGTTTTGCCAGAGCCGCAGACCGTGTGACACCAAATTCCCAAACACCAGAAGGGGAGCGCTCGACGATGTCCAAGGAGAAATTTCAAAGAAACAAGCCTCACCTGAACGTTGGCACCATTGGTCACGTAGACCATGGCAAGACGACGTTGACGGCTGCCATGACCAAGGTATTGGCGGCGCGTTATGGTGGGGAGTATCGGGCCTACGATCAGATCGACGCTGCCCCTGAGGAGCGTGCGCGTGGTATCACGATCGCTACGGCCCATGTTGAATATCAATCTGAGAAGCGCCACTACGCCCACGTTGACTGCCCAGGTCACGCGGACTACGTAAAGAACATGATTACCGGTGCCGCCCAGATGGACGGCGCGGTTCTGGTGGTCTCGGCTGCCGATGGCCCGATGCCCCAGACCCGTGAGCACATCCTGCTCGCACGTCAGGTCGGTGTGCCGCATATCGTGGTCTACATGAACAAGGCGGACATGGTTGATGACGCCGAGCTGCTTGAGCTGGTCGAGATGGAGGTGCGGGAGTTGCTGGACAAGGACCAGTTCCCCGGTGATGACACCCCGATCGTGATTGGTTCTGCGCTGAAGGCGCTCGAGGGCGATACCTCTGACATCGGAGTG
>CAIRSR010000179.1 GCA_903881315.1 uncultured Thiotrichales bacterium
ACCCCTCCCCGAGATCGGGGAGGGGTCAAGTAGAAAACCAGTTAGCCATTCTCAGTGCAGGGAATTGCGCTAGTTATGATGCCTTCTTTTATGCCCATGGTTCCTTATGACAACGGTGGGACACTCGGGGCAGGTCGGTTTAGATTCCATCTGTTGTTTGATTTCATCCTTGAAATCTTGCTCTAGCGTTGGCATAACACTGCTCTTGCAAAAATTATAAAGTGCCCCTGTCTTGTCAGAGGGTGGCGCTTCCTTTTCCATTTCCAGTAGGCAGACCACTGACGCTGTGCGGAGTAGACTCCGATGCAGGTAGGCTTGATGGATATCTTTAATAGTAGTTATGGCAGTCGTGTCCTGAGTGCCTGATGGCGCACTTTGTCCACCGACCAGGGAGGGCGTTATGCTGATCGATCCGCCATTGGTGCCGACGTGCGTATCCACGGTGACAGACGTAGTCGCTCCGACCGTGGCAGTAGCGGCGGGTGCGACAGGCGGTGCTGCCGGCGCGGCGGGCTTATCTGCGGGCGGATTCACTGTGACCGTTGTAGTCAACCCGTTGGCTGTGGTGTCGCCACCCCACTTCCCGACCGCCTCAATGGCCACCAGCGTAGTCAATTCATCACCGATTCCGGACAGAATGAGGCCGTAGCCATGTTTATCGATGGCCCCGTTACCGTAGGCCTCGCAGGCGCGGAATAGGTTATCGCGTAAGAGCTGTATCGTTTCCGTGCGATTGGTCAGTTTTAGCAAATTCTCCGATGACGTGTACGAGGCTTCGGCAGATTCCTTATTCGTTTTCTCGAGCTTGGCGGTTAGGGCTTTGGCCATTGCTGCCGCCACGTCGGCAGAAGGTTCGGCGCATTGGACGATCCCATCTCCACTCGTGCTACGATATCGTGTAGTGATAGCGCGGTACTTGGCGCTAACCAATTCCTGCTGCACTTCCTTTTTATCCAGGGTCATTCTAACCGATTCGTCGGTACAGCCAGTTTGTAGCAGAATCGCGGAAGTGGCGAGGGGGAGAATGCAAAGTCTGCGCAACATCGGTGCTCCTCAATTGGGTATTGGTTATTTTAAATTCCGCATTTATTGGGCGGAGGCGTTGCCGTTTGGGTGGAACGGGCGATACTTTTCCGTGGGGTGAGAAATCCATGGGAATATCTTGCTGGCAGTAAGCCAGGAAATACCAAAGGCCGTCAGGGCTGCCGTCTCACCATAGTAAGTAAATGATGGTATCGTGTACGACAATAACTGCTGGGCTAAGAGGGCCGCCATGCTGATGAGCATGACCGACCCGCAGGTCAGATAAATTACATTGCGTCTCGCTTGCTGCGGAAAATCTTTATTCAGTCTTTTATCAAGTCTATCGCGGAAAGGTAGGAAGCAAAAGTAGGTTAATATAGAAAACAATGTCGCTGCCGCAACATAGTGTACGCATGACACGACTACGGCTTGACAACAATCATGGGTAGCAAGCGGGGCGTCAGGGGCGGTCGGAAATATGGCGACAAATACTGCCGCGATAGAGGCTATCTTGCTCGCCAGAGATTCGATGCGTGAATGCCCGTTATAGGCGAAGAGGAATGCCCCAACCACAAACAGCAATCCGACGAACATGTCTCTGCCACATGAATAATACGATGCACTGATTGATGGCAGATCTTTTCCTGCTAACACAGACACAACCACTGAGATGAATAACGCAATAACCCCCACCAGAAGCCTCAGACCACGGTAATCGAATACTTTGGTGTGTTGATGCTCGCCCATAGATAACCTCTCCGGACGAATGGAATACTTACCGCTATTGTCAGGAACACCCAGGCCCGCCGCTAGCACAGTGCTGCGAACGAACTGCCGAGTATTGACCATACCCCTTTTTTCGGCGCGAACTTTACTAAAAACATTCCCCCGTTGTCTATAGACGATATTCGATTTTGTAAAAAAGTTATGCAGCAGCGGCGCTGCGGAGGGCTTGCAGAATCCCGCGCCACCAGGCCGCACTAAATTACGGCGGCCATATTCTATTAAGCACGCGCTCTACAATAAATAATTCGACGTTGCCTATCGACGATATTCGATGCTGTAAAAAGGAGGCGCATCGAGATAGCGCTGAGTAGACCGCGCAGCAATCCTCGCCACCGAATGATCTCGCGGACGAAGGTACTCTTACACGCCAACCGTGCTGGCTACATCCTGCCTGCGACAACGGTTCGCGCTCTCGGCGGCGCACACGTATTCGATAACCTGGTGGAACAAACCACCGGCTGGCGTCCCTCGGTGATCAACGCCATTCCCATACCACATGGGCTGCTTAAGCTGCTACATAGGCTTATTCAGGGAGGGGGCTAGGGGATGTCGCCGCTGACTCGGCATCCAGTGACCTCCCCGATCTATCAGAGATTGCCGCCGCCTATCCCGACCCGGGCGGGCGATCAGACGTTCCCTTATTATGGGCTGGCCAATCCGTCACAGCCGTTGGCCTCTCTTGGGTTGCTGCAATCACCAACCAGCGCTTTCGCTCCGCAGCCAGACCCTAACGTAATTAACGATGGCATCACGGATCTTGCCGACGATATTGGGCGTTCATTCGTGAACGGTGCGACCAGCTAGCTGTTGCGGAGTCAATCGATAGACCTGCACTCTTGGCTGTAAGATACCGCATCATTTCGCTCGCGGGAGGCATCCGGCAGAAAAGATTGTGTCCAACGGAACGATAGCCATAATCAGTTCCGGTTTTGTAACAACCGATGGTTCTGTTGTTCTGCCATCAACCGCGTTGATTTGTGCCTCTTCCTGTCTGTGTCTTTGTCTTGGCCAGTTGCACGAGAAACCGAGAGATTTTTTGATAAATCGCTTAGATTTCGGTTGTCTTTATTCAATAATATGGGTTATTATCTCACTGATAGGAATGACTGATCTGGTTTACGAATGGGCTGGTGCGGGGTGTGCAGCGAATCCCTATTGCGCCATCTCGCAATGGATCTGCGACCCATTCGGGTAACCATTCAGGCCCCCTCCGTTGGGGCGAGGTTGGGGAGGGAAGCAAGCTTTATCTTTCCTTTGCCTGGCCCCTCCCGCTGGGGGGAGTGAACGGTTACCAATTCGGTGTATTGAGGACTTATATGGCAAATGATCTGAAGTCTCTGGTTGCAACCATTGCTCCAACCATCGCGACGATGCTGGGTGGGCCGTTTGCAGGCACTGCCGTGACTGCCCTAGAGACTGCCTTTGGGCTTCAGTCGGGCGCGGGGCCAGACGCAATTGTGCAGGCGGTGCAGGCGGGTAACATGACCCCGGAGGTCATTGCGGCCATGCGGGCTGCCGATCAAAAACACGCCGAGGCGATGGCGCAACAGGGTATCGACCTCGAAAAGATGAACCTGGCCCACCAGGAACTCTTGGCCGCCACCGATGCGAACGATCGAAACAGTGCTCGGCAGCGAGAGATGGCGGTAAAGGATTGGGCCCCCATCCTGCTGGCTGCCGGGACTACGGTCGGCTTCTTCGGCGTACTGATATCGCTGCTGTTCATCGAGCCGCCGCCGGGAAGCAAAGAGGTGCTGTTCACCATGTTGGGGGCGCTCTCGGGGGCGTGGGTGAGCGTGGTCTCTTATTATTTCGGTAGCTCGTCGGGTAGCGCTCGCCAGACCGAGCTTTTGGCGCAGGCCCCGGCCATTGTAAAGCCGAACTGAGGGTTGTCGCTGAAGCCCCCGCCGACAAGCCTAAAATGGCGTTTGCAGAACACCGCTGGGTTCCCAGTGGATTGGGGATAAGGGTTGTTCCCTGCGGCTAGCGGTCTTTGGGTGCGTACAAAATGAGCGTACACAAAATTGTGCCTTTTGGGCGGGGGGCTCACTCTTGTTGGTGGGTTGGTGCTGGCGATGTTTGTGGTCTGATTACAGCCCCCCCTGGATGGGGGTACCGCCGACCACAGGAGGAGCACAAGGAGTGAAGCGAGTGCGACGACCCCCGCGTAGCCGTAGGGGGCGGGCGTTTTGTCGGAGTCCGCAACTGGATCGCGGGCGGAGAGAAAATACAAGGCATCCCGACACGGCGTCAAGCCACTGTAGGAGCCATGGCGAGTCTGCGTGAGTCGCGAGTCATGGCGGACGTAAGGCGCGACGCGGGCCGCCGGAGGCATGACGTGTCGCCAAGTTTCCGCTCCGGGGTGGCTGGGAAGCCCTGCTGGGTTTCGCGAAAAATGGCGACTCACCAGTGCGGTCGCTCTTGACGGAAAAGATGCGGGGAGAACTCCCTCCGTTTTTTCACCAAGACGTTGGCCGATTGGGTTCGACGCCGTGTTCAGGCTAGGCTATAATCCTGCGGCGTTTCTCATCAAAATCGGGCCTGTAGCTCAGCCGGTCAGAGCTGGGGACTCATAATCCCTAGGTCGCAGGTTCGAATCCTGCCGGGCCCATCAATAAAAACATGTGGTTATAGAAATATAGTGTGTGGCGTAGATTTACTAGGTAACCAATAGGTAACTTCCGACAGCGCGGCTATCCCGGATTATTCATAAACAGGAGCGGCGGTCGCTTATCGTGTTGATGTAATTATGGTTACTCTAAGTAATGCTTCGGAGAAGCTAAGAGAGTGCCATGCAAGAGTCTCCTCAAATCCAACTGCGTTTTCCTCCCGTCGCTGGTTTAACGGTACGTGGGGACTTTAACGGCGGTACCCTGTCATCCGATTTTGGTCTGCTGATCCTGCGAGGAGTTGATCGCTAGGTTGGATTGACCGAGCGCGTTGCCGTTGCCTTTGATGACTATACTGAGCAACGCCACTAGCAGCCTGTCGGACTTTGCTGGTACCTTGTTGATTATATGAGACTTTTTAAATTGATGAGTTTCTACAAATGCTAGACAAATCAGTTGGTTGCAAAATAAGTCCGACAGGCTGCTAGTTAAGATTAATTATGACGGGTCTTGTGATATAGAATGTGTGTTCTCTCTTGCGGAGGGGGTCACCATGATCAATATCGAGTTCAGCGAAGCCGACAGGGAGGCGTTGCACTATGAGCGGTATAATCACCCACATCCGTTTGTCCAGAAAAAGATGGAGGCGGTTTGGCTGAAAAGTCAGGGTATCAAGCACATGGACATTTGTCGATTGACATGCGTGTGTTCGACAACGCTGACTGAGTATGTGCGTGAATACAAAGAGGGCGGCATTGAAGCGTTAAAGGTCATCCGTTTTCGTCAGCCACGAAGCGATATGGAAGATCGTCGCGACACGATCGAGGCTTATTTCCGCGAGCATCCTCCGGCCACCGCTAAAGAGGCCATGGCAGCTATTGAGAAACTGACTGGCTTGAAACGCAGTCCGCAGCGCGTGCGCGTGTTTATGAAGCGCATGGGGTTGAAGTGCCGCAAGGTTGGGATGATCCCCGCCAAAGTAGATATTGAGGCGCAAGAAGCGTTTAAAAAAAAGAGCTTGAGCCGCGTTTAGAGCAAGCCAAAGCAGGGAAACGTGCGGTATTCTTTGTTGATGCGGCGCACTTCGTTTTGGCTCCATATCTCGGCATGTTGTGGTGTTTCGTGCGTCAGTTTATTCGTGCCCCCGCAGGGCGACAACGCTTCAATGTATTGGGTGCCCTGAATGCTGTCACACATGAGCTTGTGCTGGTCACGAATGACGCCTACATCAACGCCGACAGCGTGTGCGATTTGCTGCGTCGCGTTGCAGCTTTGGGATTAGAGATTCCGATCACGCTTATTCTCGACAATGCGCGTTATCAGAAATGTCCTCCCGTTTGGGATACGGCAAAATCTCTCGGCATCGAATTATTGTATCTCCCTACCTATTCGCCAAACCTGAATCTGATCGAGCGTCTGTGGAAATTTGTCAAAAAGAATTGTCTGTACTCGACTTACTACGAAAACTTTGGATTGTTCAAAAACGCAATCTCATCCTGCCTCTCCCAAGCTCACACCACTCACAAACCCGTTCTTGACACCTTATTGAGCCTCCGTTTCCAGACCTTCAGGAAATCACAGGCTGTGAAGAGCTGAAGTATAATTTTTGCATTGCAACAAAGGCGGCCATAGTTCCAACCGCGCTCAGCTCCTTGAATTCGTGTCTGTTAGTTTTTGACCATTGATCTACCGCTTTAGCTACATCCGGATAGCTGGGGTGGGAATAATCATGCACAGCTACGATGCCGCCTGGGATCAACAGCTTAGTGTACCGCAAATCATTCATTACATTCTCAAGATCATGACCTCCATCTATAAATAGGAGCCCCAATTCTCCGGAACATTTCTCACGAATAATATCAAAAGCATCTTCAGACCGCATCTCTATCAACTCAATCCGTGCTCTAAGCTTATGGTTAGATACATTTTCATACCAAGCACGTCTAACCTCTCTGAAATCCACGACACTCTGATCATTCCTAATGCTCTTCTGGCCGCAGAATGCCTCACAGCAGAAAAGCATCCTGGCAGTTAGACCGATGAAGCACGATGACCTCCCTTTATATGATCCTATCTCCAAGACTACCCTACCTTCAGCAATACTTGATAACCACACGCCTTCATTAAGATCCAAGTGACAGGGTATCTCATTAACGCGCCGCACGGCAGAAAAGAAATATTTATCGGAAACCATCATCATCACCAATCAATCTTAACACACGACCACAATGAACTATTGCTGAGAAACAAAGAATTCCTGATAAAATCAATAAACTCCTCCGCAACACTACAGAGGAGTTTTCCATTAATAAGATTCCGATAAGAAACAGTACAGTAGAGAAATCCTCCCAAATCATCATCGGTAATATATTTTAATGGCCTATATATCATATCCTTTGAAATTTCATCACCATACCTAGAAAACAAAATAAGCTCGGCACAGATATTCCGGAGCCTCTCAAGTTGCATAATAGCAAAATTAAACTGATTTCTTCGATATGCTTTAACTAATTTTCTGCATATGTGCATTACTTCGTAGGGTATGCTGTCTAGTCTATCAGTTAATGCTTCTTGCCCAGAAAGAGCGTTCATTGCGATATTGTTCTGAGTCTTGATGTCGCACGGCTCAGGCCAAATCTGGATAGGAGATTCTAGATATTTTAAAGCCCTGCAAATAGTTGCCTTAGTGCATACAGAAATATCTAGTGGAGCCACGCCTCTTGCTTTCGGATATATAGAAAACAAATTCGGCATCCAGAACAATAAATCAGTGTGATTTACAAAGCAAACTGTTTCGATACTGGTCAAAGCCTCCAATATGTCACTTTTCAAGGCATCATCTGTTGTTATATCTGTCACCAGAAAAATATCAACATCGGAATAGGCGTCTTGCGTATTCGACGCAACGGAACCAGCCAAAATACAGGCCGTCGGGTCTGTCAATTCGCAAACCGTTCCGATCGTTTCCTCTAAGAACGTCACCGAGTCACACAGAAAAGGGCGAATAGTAATAAGTTTCCCGAGCGTGCATCTCAAATCGAAATTCATTTGTGGTCAACTTGCAGATGCGATAATTTTAAATCATCAAGACTGTATACATTAGACAGCCTCCCGCACTCCCGAATTCTCAGATCAAGAAGGGATTGAAAATCTCGGAGGAGTGACCCGCATAAGATTTTTCTTGTGAATGGCGCATGCTCCCATGCCTCTATCAATGAATCCTTACTCCTGTGGGTGAAGACCACCCGATAGGTGAGCCCAAGCATCTTACATGCCTTAATCCATACTGGCAGCGTATACATAAATCTAATATCTTTTAGAACCACTGGTTTAGGTACATACGATAAGTAGTCCAGCATCATGCGGAGGTTTTTCTCCGTTGGTGGTTTTTGATAATTATTCTTTTCAAGTGCAGCAATAATGTTAGGCCTGTCTGTAACAAAGGGAAGTAGATTCTCGTTAATTCCTCGCAGTAAGCTGCATTCATTTGTATTGTACCTGTTTGTTGTGATTCCAAAACCGCGCTCATGCGGATTTGTCGCCTTCGCAATATTCACATATCCGCATTTCTCGGCCAGGTGCACGGCTAATGATGTCCCAGATTTGTATATGCCGCAGACAAAAAGCACATCAACAAGTTGGCACATTCCAGATGGTCGTAGTGGGTCAGTCCTGATTTGCATGCATAACCACCCCTGTGTCTTCTCTTATAACTTTCCCTATTCGTTGACTCTGCATAATGAACTTGGTGAGCCCACCGACATAAGTATCGAACTTTTCTTTATCGCCTTCGTATAAAATATGGATACGCTTGTAGATCATGTCGACATTATCTAGTGCAATTACAATCTGGCCTCTCTTTTCCCTTATAGAGGATTCTATAAAATTAGAAAATTTTCCCTCCGTCTCACCTACAACAGCAAGCAAGAGTAGTTTGTACACATAAAGAAGACCCCGATTAGGGTGGCGGTTTAACTCGTAATCAAGTAAACTGATCGCAGTACCATACTCACGATCAAGTACCTCTCTCCCTATGTTGCTGATATCTCGCTGCAGCCTGAGCGCAAAACACAAATTTACGTTTAAAAAGAATTTGGAGGGCTTGGGATCCAAACCAATCGCTCTCCGAAGAAGTGTCACGGCTTTCGAAATAGTCTCTGCATTACGAACGTCAGGATCGGAAATTAAGAAAAGCGCCTTTAAATATGGTATCTGGTAAGCTCCTCCTTCTTCATGCCGATCTAGCAGACGTTGCATTTCCTTGTACTCACCCCTCCTCCAGTAAATCTCAGCAAGAAGCCCAACTGTTACATCATCATTACTCCACGGACGGCGCAAGTATGCTTCAAGTATATTTATGGCCTTATCGTAATCACCATATCGCATTAGACATTTAATATAATGCTTCCGCGCATCGTCAGACCTGCACCCTGCCTTATATACTTGAGTGAAACCCCGACAAGATCTCTCGAAATCACCTCTTTGATAATCGTTCTTAGCGTCTGTGAGGTTTTGTAACACTGCAGACATTTTGCTTTGAGTCCTCTTAAAGCTTACCTGGACAACACGAGGCAGGAACCAGAAAAAGAAATCAAGTGCATTTCTTACTGCAAGTGGTTGACATAGTTTGTTTGTATTGCTATCTCCGGCATCCGCAACACCCTTAACAACAACACAACCAACATGCTCTGAAGATTGTTTGGCAGCATAGGCAACAGAGAAAGCCTCCATATCAAGAGCGAGAAGACGCCACTCCCCCTCATCTCCGCCTATACCTTTAATTATGTTTGTGTGTAGATAGTCAAATACCCTGTCTATCTTAATATGTTGGTTTCCAGAGGAGAATGCTCCAATTTTTACACGGAAACTGGCTTCTCTATCATCGTTGTATTGCTTCAATAAATTCTTAAAATCGGTATATTCATAAACGCCTGTTCCGTTTATTCCAAAAGCAGGATTGCATCCAAAGTGATCGAACTCAAATTTACCTTCTTCTTTTTTACGCAACTCTCCATAGTCATGCCGAACAATCGTGGAAGCCAAAATCACGTCACCAACGTCCGTTCTACATGGAGATCCCGCGCACATTCCCACCATGCAAACCGTATGGGGTTGGTATACTTCAATCGCCCGCGCTGCGAAGTTCGCTGCCGCATCTGCACCAGAACCAGGGGACGGCAACTTCATTATAATCAGACTAATCACCAGGTTTTCTGACGCCCGCAATTCCAACACCTTCTTTGGAACTTTTTCAAGCCTCCAATCACCCGTGTCTGGTGTTTCGGAAAAGTACTGTTCTGAATTAGGTACAGGAAGGCCGTTTCTACATAGCTTAGTAATCTCATCATTTTCAATATCTACCGCGACTAACAAAACAACAGTCAATTCCCACATATCAGTCATCGGATACTCCTCTTGTTTTGCAGCCCACCAATACCTGTGCTGGCTACAATTGCGCAAAGAATTGCACGCTTTGCCGCATTGTACCAGCTAGTTCCACGGCATCTTCTAACCAACGCAAAGATTGGCAAGTTGATCAAACAGTCTTTCCACATTTTCTCTTGCTATTTCTCTTGAAAAATGGTTTCGCATCATGATCGACATATTCTCACGAATGCACTCTGAAAAAGAAGCATCTGTTAGAGACCTAGTCACGAACTCTGACGCCCGATCTATATCCTCATCATCAAATACAATGCTCTCATTAGCCGAAACTGCTGCCAAAGCCATCGGTATGTTTTTCTCAATAACATGCCCCGCCTTATATCGCTTTATAAAAGAGGCAATAGCGGGGGGGGATGTTGTGATCGGTATCACACCGCTGCCCATACATTCCAGAAGCGAGACATTGAAAGAATCATGGACGCTGGTATTAACGCAAAACTTGGCTAGCGCTATGTACGGATGTACTTCATCAACCTTGCCAATATCCAACACTGTTATATTAGTTTGTATAGGGATATCAATGTGTGGGCCAACCATAAGCAGTGTTACGTGAGCATCCACTATTCTCTTTTGGATTTGACTCACAAGATAAACAGCATCAAGAGATCTCTTTACTGGTCGCATATTCGAAAGATGCAAAAATACTACTGAGTCTCTCCTTATGCCCAACTGACGCCTAAGACTATTTACATGACAGCACTGAACAGATACCTCTCTTAAATAGGGCGGCAATATAAAAATCTCTCGATCTATTTTGTAGAAATCGGCTATTTCATTTGCAAATTGCAAAGAATATGTAACCAACATATCATTATCTTGATCGAGCAAGATACTGCTTGTTAGTTCTGGAAAGTTCACGCCTATTTCCCATATATCAGAACCGACAGGGAACTGAACGACTAAACAGCGGTATCCCTGCGTCCTCAATGCTTTAGCAGCTATAACGACCGCATGCCCGTATGG
>CAIRSR010000180.1 GCA_903881315.1 uncultured Thiotrichales bacterium
TGCGTCTGCTCAACATAGATTTACCTCACAAAAATTACCAAGAATATCTGATATTCATGTATTTAGAGAATAGTATAGCATATTCATGCGGTTGAAGCAGGAATCAAACTAGACCAGTACCCTGGCGACCCAAGCATATGCGCTTTCTGCCCATTCCCGAGAGTGGTGGCAATGTCGATGTGCTGTGGGACTATCTCAACATACCAGTTATCGACCGCCCGTTGGTGCTGGCCTACCTCTTGGAGGCGTGGCGCTCGGACACCCCCTTCCCATTGCTCGAACTGATTGGCCTACAAGGCGCTGCCAAGAGTAGCACCCAAGACAAGCTCCGGCGCTTGATCGACCCGAGCGCTGTCAATCTGCGTTCTGCCCTTAAAACCGTAGAAGATTTGTTCATTAGCGCGGGCTGCAATTGGCTGGTTTGTCTTAATAATCTTTCTCACCTAAGTGCTCCGCAACAGGACGCCTTGTGTAATCTCGCCACTGGCGGCGGTTATTCGGCCCGCACTCTTTACACCAACACGGACGAAACCCTAATCGAAACGAAACGCCCGGTGGTAATCAACGGGATTGTCCCGCTCGTGACCGCCCAGGATTTAACCGACCGTGTTTTGCATATTGAACTCGAACAGTTACCCCAATACATCGAAGAAGCCGAACTAGAATCTTCTTTTACACAAAACCTACCAAAAATCTTCGGTGCACTATTGGATCTATTCGCCGCGACCCTTGCCAAACTGCCCACCGTAAAACCCAAGAACCTACCACGGATGGGCGATTATGCCCGTCTCGGTGAGGCTATGTATCAGGTGCAGGGAAAACGACCGGGTGAATTTCTCGCGCTCTATCATGAAAACCGCAAGCAGTCCGTGACCCGCGCTTTGGAAAACTCGCCGGTAGCCTCGGCTATTCGCGAGCTTGCTGATGATAACCGACACACCATTGTCTATTCGGGCACCATGAAAGGCCTACTTCAAATGCTGGATAAGTACCGCACGGCGATCGAGACCTGGCCGAAGTCGCCGCGTGGACTCGGTGACGCGCTTCGTCGCCAGACACCCGCCCTACGCATGATCGGTTTTGATGTCACCATTTCAGCCCCCAAGATGGACGGCATCCATGTGCAAGTCCTTCGTTCACATACACAACATGAACATCATGAACATCATCTTCGCGCTTTGCGCGAGGCCAACCTTGACGTTGTTTTCATCTGAATATGAACGTCATGAACTTTATGAACGTCGTTTTAAAGTTTTTCGGGACTTTACGCTTTATAACCACGCCTAAGTGCTTTAGGCACGGCCCGCGATCAGCTCAGCCCCTCCCCGTAGCACCAGCGTAGCACCAACAAAAAAAGCCTAGCGTTTCTTAGTCGCTAGGCCTTTGTTTTATTTGGTGGCCAGGGGCGGAATTGAACCACCGACACGATGATTTTCAGTCATCTGCTCTACCAACTGAGCTACCTAGCCAACCGGACTGACATTAGACCAGCACATCTAGGGGGTTGTCAAGTGTCAGCGGTAAATTGTGCCAGGAGTAAATAGAGCTGTCCGGTTTTGTAGCAAATTGATTGTCCGCTTTTAATTACCCTTTGCATGGATACTGCCTTAGACTACTGTCAGCGGTAAATAGAATCGCCCGTTTTCCATCGGCTACCGCATGGGCACTGCTCTACACTGCTACCAAGTAGTACCCCCTATAATGGTCGTCGCGAAAAGGATGGGGCGTGGTTAGTTGATATGCGAGTGTCGTACAGAACCGCAAATTGAAAAAAGAGAAAGGCAACGCACCCCTCCCCTTTCAAGAAGAGGGAGTGCGTGTTCAAAAGGAAACGGAAACAACAAAACCTACAGTCAGAGCGACCGCAACCTTCTTCCGATATCTACCAGAGACTAATAACCGCCCTTAGTCTTGGTCTCGGGCAGGCCCGCAATCTTCGGTGCCTGTTTCGCCGGCCCTAACGGGAATAGGGCATAGACATCCTTGCTGTCTACCTTCTCGCCCCACAGGTCTTCGAGGCCCTTCAAAATCTTGCGCATGTTGGGCTGTTCGCCGGCGTGATTGATGTACAGGTCACGCAGATAGTTCATCACCTCCCAGTGACGCTGGGTAAGCGTAATGCCCTCCCCTGCCGCCAACGCGGTCGCCACCTCTTCGTTCCAGTCATCCATATTGGCCAAGTAGCCATTCTTATCCAGTTCAACGGACTTACCACCTACGTCGAGTTGCATCGCCTATTCTCCTCAGTCGTATGTTGATTCAAACCACGCCCCACGGGGCGCTCAATCGGGGATAACAATCACTTCACACCGATGGTCTTGCAGGGGACAAACAGCCCACACCCCAGGGTTCGTTGCGGGCCAAGCCCACGCCGCTGCAACTCTACGGCATCCTCTGGGGCGAGATCCGCCACCATCAGACTGCGGGTAGTGCAAGGCCCGTCGGGGGTCGCCAAGATACTGAACTTGCCAGACAACATCTTCTTGAATTGGACATTCATGGCCTGGAGTGCGTGCGCCATCTCGGCGAGAAAGACCCGCTCCTCAAGCGTGGGGTCAGCCACCACATGACGGGCGTACAGAGCGGGGTGGGGCCGTAAGGGACGCTCTACCGCATCCCCGACCGCCAGGGGAAAACCAGCAACATCCAGCGTACGCCCGTGTAGGGCAGAGCGGGCAGCGGCAACGCGGGTACGGGGGAGGCGCAGTATCAATCGGGTACGACGGGTGAGGTATAAGATACCCTCCCCTTCCTCAGAGCGGTACCAGCCATTACCCGAGTCAGCGCCGTGGATGAGATGCAGCCCGGCGAGCGGCTCGGTGTGCCACCAGGGCAGCGCACCACGTATCGCCTGGGATAAGACCCAGGCGTGATCCAATGGGAGACTCCGACAATCCATGGCAAACGCGAGATCCACCACATCGCTCACGGTGGTAGGGGCTTCTGTGTTTTCTTCTTTCCAGTACACGCCATCCTGTTCGGCGCAGACCTCATCATTTGCACTCACCATCCGTCCTCCCAGAATCCACCATCAAGAAGCAATCCGCTCTTTAACTCTCGCACCTATCCCACCATTTGGCGCATACACCAAGCCCGGCAGTACCGCTTTAGGTAAAAGCTGCTTCGAGACGATCTTCCCAATTCTCTGGCGTGTCGGGGAACGGCGGGCGCACATCCATGCGAAAGAACCGCTCCCCTTGGTGGGCTCGTTCTTGCACCAGCGGGATCAGCTCGTAGAAAGAACCGAGTTCGTGATACTGAAGCAATATCTCACTCAAATACAGCATGGGGCGCTCCTAAGATAGGCTCCCGACCTCACTCCCCCACCGCAGCGTACGCAGCACACTGATTCTAGCCATTGCGCCAAACCAAAGCCCAACTGCCGATTCTTTATGGCGGGGACATCATATTTTGCATGTAATCGGCAGGTGAAGAAAACGACCTAGAACTACGGTTGATATCATACGTCATCCGACCCATTTTAAAGGTAATACTGGTGATATTGTCCGACATAAAGCGGATTATCCCTTTTAGATCACCAATATCGACACGCATCGAATCCATATCCTTTTGCATGCCCGCCTGAATATCCTTTAGATTGCTCTGCATCTGGTTCATGTGTTTGTCTACATCAGAAACCGTCGCATCCATATCAATCATGTGAGAATTAAGTTCTTTGAGGGTAAATTCCATGCTAGCAACACTTCCATTCATCTTAACAAATTGATCCTTCATCACAAACACATCCTTAGACATGTGATCAACATTGTTCGACATACTCTCCACGTAGTCTGTCATCTGCCCCATGTTGTAGCTCATGTCGAGCATAATCGAGGCCATCCACAAGCACATTGCGCTCACGCAAATCGCCAAGACCAGAGCAAGCCCAGGCCTCTGTTCAAGAAAGGACGGAACCGGTTGGACTGGAAGGCACTCAGTATTCGCAGGCATGATTTATTTTCTAGTGAACTTCAGGGATAGCGACTCGCACCATATTACCCGACCAATAGCGCAACCAACCGCTGATGCGCAAACACCCCACTCCATCGTCCACAAGGATAGCAGATACCTCGGTTTTATTTCAATCACAGCAACGGTCGCAGGGCGCAACCAACCACGCCCAAACCCCATCCTAGCAGCCTGTCGGACTTGTTTTGCAACCCATTGATTTGTTGTGCTTTTGCTAACACCTATCGGTTTTAAATCTCTTTCGTAATCAACAAGCTATCCGTAAAGTCCGACAGGCTGCTAGGTTTGGGATAGGGGTGGTGAGTTATTCACCTGGCGCAGCCCCATCTCGTGGGGAGGATGCAGCGGATGCCGGATCGTCGAGGAACGAACCCCCGCCACGGATGCGACGCTCGGCCTCTTGGCGGATGGCGGCAGCAAGTTCAGGGTGGCGCGCAACCATGTCCCGAAAATCGGCAATATCGAGCAACAACAACTGACAGGCCCGCGTTGCAACCGCATTTGCGTTGCGTCGCCCCCCCGTGATGAGCGCTAACTCCCCAAAGAAATTGCCATCGTGTAGCAACACGGAACCTGTACCCACTTCGATCGTGATCTCACCACGCACAATAAAATACATACAATCACCAAGGTCACCTTGACGCAGCACCACCGTATCCACCGCGACCTCGCACGGACGCAGACGCTGCGCGATCTCGGAGATCACCGTTGCGCCCACGTCATGGAACAGTGGCACTTGCGCGACCAGATCCCAGGTCTTCAGGAAGGCGCGGCGGCGCATCTCTTGCGAAAACCCGGTCGTGAGGATACCGGCCCACAGCGCAAACACGATAATGCCGCACATCATCACGAGACCAGCCAAGACCCGACCACCTACCGTCACCGGCGTAACGTCACCATAACCCGTAGTGGTGATGGTGACGATAGTCCACCACATCGCCTTCGGTATGGTACCTAAGACACTCGGCTGGGCTGTGCCCTCAATGAGGTAGATCAACACCGATGCGCACAACAGCACCACCACGAAGACGAGCAACACCCCACCCAATGGCTCTGCCTCCAACCGGATGACCCGCCCCAACACCGCCAAACCATGCGAGTAACGCGCCAACTTAAAGATCCAGAACACCCCAAGCATGTCGGCCTGCACCGCCTCTACCCCAACCAACCTCGCCAGCGGGATACTGACGACTGCCAAGACATCGACAATACCCATCGGCGAGGTGGCCCAACGCCAACGAGATCGGCGAGCGCTACCGTGCGTACTCACGAGTTCCGGGGCGATCCACAAGCGACACAGATACTCCAACGCAAAGACAACGATCGGCACATCAACCAGCAGGGGCCCCATAGGCCGGTAGACTGGGTCAGAGATCAAAACGATACCGGCTACCCCCGCAACAACCGTTGCAATGCTAACGGAACGAAAGAATTCTGCAGCCAGCGATAGGCTTGCCGGTTCCAGAAGCCGCGCCACTCGTAGGCGGACAGATGCGGAGGAGTCGGAAATACGGTTGATCATTTGTCTGGATTTTCACCTATAATGGAGACATCTGAATATATCACTGAGTATCGATAGAATGACAATTGTCCGCATAACCGTTCTCGGTGTCGCCGCCGCTACCCTGCTGCTTGCGGGTTGTGCTACGACACTTAAACCCAACTACACCAGCACTAACCCTGATCTGATGCGCATCGGCGGTAATAGGCCCACAGACCAGGCCCCCGAGGTCACCAACCTCGGCACCTACTGCCTACAGCTCACCGAGCGATGGAAGTCCGGCGGGAAGACGCCCGATGGCCAAGAGATCTGGACTAAGGACACCTACCGCACAGCCGCCGAGTGCAAGTAGGTTTTTTTGGGGGGGAGGGAGCGACCCACTCCCCCCCAAAAGCGGTTCTTTAGTAGTCGTTTCCGTAAAATAATTTTATCACTAGCGGCACAGCCGTTCGACCGGATAAACGCCGTAAACCCATGAAGGGCACCATCTTTCGAGATCGGTGAGGGGCTTGCTTGCGCGCTCACTAGCAGTTACGCTATGTTCTTTGTAGTCGTTCCCGTAAAATAATTTTATCACTAGCGGCTCAGCCGTTCGACCAGAGAAACGCTGTAACCCCATGAAGGGTGCCATCTTTCGAGATCGGTGCGGGGCTTGCTTGCGCACTCACTAGCGGTTACGCTATGTTTATGATTCCAAAATAATCCTGGAGGAAGTAATGTTCGACATAAAGTGCGGTTCCGTGCTCCTTGCCTTCTTGGTGGCGTCCCTTGGCTGTATCTCACAGGCAGACGCAGCACAGGTTGTGGCAGCCAACTCAGACCAGTTGGCACCACAAACGACTGTGGCTGCCAGTTCAAACTCAGCCAACTCAGCGTCAGTGATTTCCGCCGCAGCTAACGTCGATATGGTCGCCCCACAGAAGGCAGCCGCTAACTCCGCCGCCGCTACTGTCGATATGGTCGCCCCACAGAAGGCCGCTGCTAACTCCGCCGCCGCTAACGTCGATATGGTCGCGCCTCAGAAGGCAGCCGCTAACTCCGCCGCTGCTACTGTCGATATGGTCGCCCCACAGAAGGCTGCGGCTAATTCCGCCGCTGCCAACGTCGATATGGTCGCCCCACAGAAGGCCGCTGCTAACTCCGCCGCTGCTACTGTCGATATGGTCGCCCCACAGAAGGCCGCTGCTAACTCCGCCGCTGCCAACGTCGATATGGTCGCCCCACAGAAGGCAGCCGCTAA
>CAIRSR010000181.1 GCA_903881315.1 uncultured Thiotrichales bacterium
CAAGAATGGCTAGACAAGCTCGACGCGCCCGCCGCCGAGTTCCCCGCGCTCTGGGAAAACCGGACGAGCGGCAGCGAGACCTCACCACACGCGACCGACACCTTATTCGGTATGCTCCAGCGACGGGTGGTGCGCATCTCCTTCAAGGCCGAGGTACGGCGACCGCTCTTCGAGATCTTTGGCGGAGAACAATTCGAGGGCCTGCGACGGCGACTCGATGAACGAAGCCGCGAGGTGCGCTCGGGGCGGCTCTTTGTCGCACTCCACATGCACGCTGGCGATGGCAATGTTCACACCAACATCCCGGTCAATTCCAACGACTACCACATGCTCCACGAGGCCGAGAGGATCGTCACGCGGATCATGAACCTCGCACGTCGCCTAGACGGGGTGATCTCGGGCGAGCACGGCATTGGTCTCACCAAGATGCGTTTTATGGACGAAACCCGCGTCGCGGAATTCAAGGCCTACAAAGACAAGGTTGACCCACACGGCCATTTTAATCGCGGCAAGCTTTTGCCAGGCTCGGGGCTCATGAACGCCTACACGCCAAGCCTGCGCTTGGTGCAGCAAGAGGCACTGATCCTAGAAGCCAGCGCCCTCGGTGCCCTCAATGCCTCGATCAAGGATTGCCTACGCTGCGGCAAGTGCAAGCCGGTCTGCACCACCCATGTCCCCCGCGCCAATCTCCTCTACTCACCGCGCAACAAGATCCTCGCGACCGGGCTCGTCATCGAGGCGGTGCTGTACGAGGAACAAACCCGGCGCGGTATCTCGCTCCGCCACATCGACGAGCTAAACGACGTCGCCGATCACTGCACCATCTGCCACCGCTGCCACCACCCTTGTCCGGTCAAGATCGATTTTGGGGCCGTGACCATGCGTGTCCGCGCCCTGCTAAAAAGCAAAGGAGAGCGCCACTTTAGCCCAGGCTCGGCACTCTCGCTCACCTTTTTAAACGCGACCAATCCGCGGGTTATAAAGGCGATGCGGGTCGCACTGGTTGACGTTGGCTACCGCGCCCAGCGCTACGGCCACGCCCTCGCGCGGCACTTTATCGATGCCAACGAGACGCCACGCGCAACCACCGGCCCGAGCCCCATCCCCGCCCAGGTGGTGCATTTCCTGCGCCAACCGCTGCCCTCGGCCCTACCAAGGCGGATGCCACGCGCCATCCTGGGCCTCGAAGACGAGCGGATGATCCCCATCCTCCGCAACCCTTCCCGCACCACGGTCGAGACCGAAGCCGTGTTCTATTTCCCGGGATGTGGCTCGGAGCGCCTGTTTGGCCAGGTTGAGTTTGCGGTTCTCGCCATGCTCTACGACCTTGGGGTGCAAACGGTTCTGCCACCGGGTTATCTCTGCTGTGGCTATCCGCAACGCGCATCGGGCGATACCCCGCGCAGTCAGGCCATCACCATGGGCAACCGCGTGCTCTTCCATCGCGTCGCCAACACGCTGAATTACCTAGATATCCATTCGGTCATCGGCTCTTGTGGAACCTGCTTGGATCAGTTTTTAGAGTACAACCTCGACCAGATCTTCCCGGGCAGCCGCGTGCTGGACATCCACGAATATCTCATGGAAAAGGGGGTAAAGACCGCACCGAACGAGGGGGAGAGCATCCAATATCTCTACCATGACCCCTGTCATACCCCGCTCAAGATCCACCGTGGCACTACCGTGCCCAAGGCCTTGTTGGGTCAGCCGGTGACGTTGTCGGGGCGGTGCTGTGGCGAGTCGGGAACCTTTGCGGTCTCGCGGCCCGATATTGCCACCCAGGTGCGCAGTCGCAAACAAGAAGAGATTGTGCAGGGCCTGGCGCGTTTGGCCAACGGGGACAAGGGCAAGGGTACGGTCAAATTGCTCACCTCGTGCCCATCGTGTCAACAGGGATTGTCGCGTTACCGCGAGGATGTCGGCGTCGAGACCGACTACCTCATTGTCGAGCTGTGTCGGCGTCTGTGGGGAGAGGATTGGCAGGCACGCTTTATTCAGCGCCTCCACGACGAGAAAGGCATTGAGCGCGTCTTGCTATAGCCAGCGACAGAAAGATGCGCATTGCGCCGCTCGGGGCTTTGGATACCACTCGACTCGCCCCTAGTAAAGGGATGCTAATCGGCGCGAACCATCTGGTGACTGAAGGGGGATGTGATGACTTGGCAACTGTTCGCGATGGGTTCGGCGTTCTTTGCGGGCCTCACCGCCATCTTCGGTAAGATTGGGGTGGAGGGGATCAACGCAAACCTCGCCACCTTCCTCCGCACCGTGGTGATCCTGGTACTCGTCGCGGTCATCGTCACCCTGCGCGGGGAGTGGAAGCCACCACAAGGGCTCGCACGGCACTCGGTCGCCTTCCTTGTCCTTTCGGGGCTCGCCACCGGCGTCTCGTGGCTCTTTTATTACCGAGCGTTGCAGCTCGCACCGGCCTCGCTCGTTGCCCCCATCGACAAGCTGAGTGTCGCCTTTGCCATCCTCCTCGGCGTCGTATTCCTCGGCGAGGCGCTGACGGTTCGGCTCGCCATCGGTGGCCTGCTGGTGATCGCGGGCGTCTTGGTGCTGGCGTGGCCGCATGACTAGCGGCGAGCTGCCGCACCCACCAACCGTGCCGTGAACCCTCTCAAGGACTTGCGTCCTCAGGGGCATTCCATCACGGCACCGGGCTTGCAGCGATGATGATCCACCCAAATGGTGTTATCGAGCACAGCCCCGTCTAGGTGCGCTCCGGTGAGATCCGCACCAGCGAGCGAGGCGCGGCTTAGGTTGGTCATGGTCAGATCAGCGCCAACCAGTACCGCCCGGTCAAGACGCGCCTTTTCGAGATTCGCGTGAGAGAACTGCGCCTTCTCAAGCTTGCTCTGGATCAAGGTCGCGCCGCGCAACGACGCGCCCACCAGGTTAGCATCGCGCAAGTCGGCCTGGTCGAGGACAGCACCATCCAACACCGCACCCGACAACTGGAGCTTGCTCGCCTTGGCGTCGTACAGGGTAGCGCCCTCAAGGTGGGCGCGCTCCATCGTCACACCGGCGAGTTCCGCCCGATCCAAGCGTGCGTGTCCGAGCAGCGCCCCAACCAACGACGCCCCACGCAACGAGGCCCCGACGAGCTTCGCCTCACTAAGACGCGCCCCGTTCAGGCGTGCGCCGGTTAGGTCACTAAAACTTAGGTCGGAGCTGGTGAGATCCGCGCCATCAAGATTGACGCCACTCAAGTTAGAGTGGATGAGCACGGCATGATCAAGCGTTACCCCATGCAGGTCGATATTGTGCTTGTCGCACTTGATCCAGATAACGCCAGAAGCCGGCGGGTCACTGCACGCAGCACCCGCCACGTTGGCACCACCACAGAGACCCAGCGCCACAAGACCCAAAATAGGCCCGTGCATACGCAAGACAAAGGAATTCACAACGGATAGGGAGATCATGGTGGTTATTGTACCTTGGTCGCAGCATTTTGTGAGAGGTTAGCAAAAATCTCCGTGCGCTTACTTTGCGCTCTGGCGCTAGTGCCGTCATAATGCACCTGGTTCATCATCGATCTATTCCCCCCCTAGGAGATCTGTAAAATGCGCATCATCCTGTTAGGCGGTCCCGGTGCTGGTAAGGGAACCCAGGCTAACTATATCAAAGACAAATTCGCTATCCCCCAGATTTCTACGGGTGATATGTTGCGAGCCGCCGTAAAGGCTGGCACAGCATTAGGTCTCGCAGCCAAAAAGCTGATGGATGCGGGCGCTTTGGTCTCCGATGAGGTGATCATCGGACTTGTCAAAGAACGCATTCAACAACCCGATTGCGCCAATGGGTTCTTGTTTGATGGCTTCCCCCGCACCATCCCCCAGGCGGACGCCATGAAAGAGGCCGGTGTGGATATCGATTATGTGGTAGAGATCGATGTCGCCGATGAAGAGATCATCCGACGCATGAGCGGGCGGCGCGTCCATCTCGGCTCTGGTCGCACCTATCATGTCATCTTCAATCCGCCCAAGGTGGCCGGTAAAGACGATGCGACGGGCGAAGATCTCATCCAACGCGATGACGACCACGAGGACACCGTTCGCAAGCGTCTTGAGGTCTATCACGCCCAGACCGAGCCACTCGTTGCCTACTATTCCGGTTGGGCGGCAAGCCCAGGCGACGCCCGCGCACCTCGCTACGTCAAGGTGCAGGGTACGGGTTCGGTGGACAATATCCGCGACCGCATCTTTGCGGCCCTGGGTTAAGTCCCACGGCTTAAATCCTACGGCGTTACATCCTACGGCTTAAGTCCTACGGGGTTACGTCCTGCGGTGTTACGACCCAAAGCTTGCTCTGTTATTCCTCGTCAACCGCGATAACGGCAGAGTGCGCTTTGGGTTAAAATGTTTACGCACTAGAGAATGTCGCCAAACTGCTTTGAAGCGGCTCGGTTCCGTCGTTTCACTTCAGGTACGCAACGATACTGCGCCGAGGGCAACCAAAGCGCAGGTCACCCGCTCCGCGCCCTGTGGCCGGAAGCGATGAAGAGGTCACTGTCCCAACCCGGGCACTCAAAGAGAGCGATGTCTATGGCAACCATTGATCTTACAAAAGAAAATTTTGAGCAGACGATCAACGACAACGATTCGGTCATTATCGATTTTTGGGCACCCTGGTGCGCCCCGTGCCGCACCTTTAAGCCGGTCTTCGAGAAGGTGGCAGAGAAGCATCCTGATGTTGTTTTCTGCAAGGTCAACACCGAGAACGAGCGCGAGCTCGCGTCCTACTTCCAGATCCGCTCTATCCCGACCCTGATGATCTTCCGCGAGAAGGTAATCGTCTACTCCGAGGCTGGGGCGCTCCCCGAATCCGGCCTAGAAGAATTGGTCAACCAGGCCAAGAGCCTGGACATGGTACAAGTCCACAAAGACATTGCTGAACAAGAAGCCAACGGCGGGTAGTCTTTTTTGGCCGTGCGATCTGGCTAACGCCTAAACCTAACTATCGGAAGAAGCTGGCTATGCCTCAGTACTTCCTGCTGCTATTGTTGTACGCGCCGCTCCTTTTAACGACCGCACCCGCGACGGCCACCCCTACGCCTAGCGTACGTGCGGTTATCTTTGTCTCTCCCGCTTGTGTCACCTGTCGTGATCTATACGCCTATCTGCTGCCCGCGTTGGGTCAGCGTTTCGGCAACCGCCTCGAACTCACCGAGGTGGACGTGACCCAACCTGCGGGGAGCGCTCTGTTCAAGCAGGCCCTGGCGTCTCCCTGGCAGGGCGTACCGGTGGTCGTGGTGGGCAAGCGCACACTGGTCGGTGTGGACGGCATCGCACAGGGCCTCGGGGATGGCTTTGAAGGCCTCGCCGCTGATCCCGCGTCGGCCAAATGGCCGGAGCTAAACGGACTTGCCGCTCTATTACCCGAGGGGATGCGTACCTTACAGGCCAAGCTCGCAACACTCGCCCCGCCCCCACCTCCTGCTGGCGATTGGCGCAGTCGCTTCCTCCAAGACCGGGTCGGCAACGGCTTGGCGATTGTCGTACTGTTCCTGATGGTACTGGTGTTCGCCCACATCCTGGTGCGTCTGCGCCGAGGCGTTACCAGCAACACCCGCATCGCGAATCGGTTGTTACCCTGGGTGTTTTTGCTGGGGAGCGGCATCTCGGCCTACACCGCCTACGCCGCCCTGGCCGGTGTCGCCCCGGTCTGTGGCCCGGTCGGAGACTGTATCACGGTGCAGTCTAGCGTCTATTCCCACATCTTCGGCATCCCACTCGGGATCTTCGGCCTGTTGGCCTACGGTGCTATTCTGGTCTCTTGGTTGCTCGCGGGGCGCTTTTCCCCGGGCGGTGGTGGATGGTGGCATTGGCTGCCGTGGGCGATTGCCCTGTCTGGGTTTATGTTTTCGCTGCGCCTTACCACGCTTGAGCCGTTTTTTATTGGTGCCACCTGCCTGTGGTGTTTAGGCTCCGCGCTGTCGATGACCGCGACCCTGTGGTTGCTCACCGGGGCCATTCTGCAAAGGAAGAATACCCCATGAAACTTTCCCTTGGCCCGGTGCCTTATTACTGGTCAGAGGATACCTTGCTCGAATTCTATGACCAGGTGGCGGACTGGCCGGTAGATATTGTCTATCTCGGCGAGACGGTGTGCTCTAAGCGTCGGGCGTTTTCGCTCGAAAAATGGCTAGAGGTCGGCGAGCGCCTTGCCGCAACCGGCAAGGAGGTCGTGCTTTCTACCCTGTCACTGCTTGAGGCCGAATCGGAACTAAAGACCCTCCGACGGCAGTGTGAAAATGGCCGCTTTCTGGTAGAGGCCAATGACATGGCCGCCGTCAATCTGATGGCCGGTCGCGTGCCGTTTGTCACCGGCCCGACGGTCAATCTCTACAACCAAAAGTCGCTCCGATTCTTGCAAAAGATGGGCCTAAAGCGCTGGGTCTTACCGGTAGAGTTGTCACGAACAACACTCGTTGACCTTCTCGCCGTACGCGAGGGGGGGCTTGAGGCCGAGGTCTTCGCCTATGGCCGCCTGCCCTTGTCGCTTTCGGCGCGTTGTTTTACGGCGCGGGCCCACAATCTCCAAAAGGATGATTGTCAGTTCCGCTGCCTAGACTACCCCGAAGGCATGGTCGTTTATTCCCAAGAGGATCAGCCCTTCCTGACCCTAAACGGCATTCAGACCATGTCGGCCCCAACCTATAACCTGATCGGCGAGGTACCGGACATGGCCAGTTTGGCGGTCGATGTGGTACGGGTAATTCCGTCGGCGCGGCATACCAAGCAGGTGGTCGCGGCCTTCCGTGAGGTCATCGCCGGTGCCGCCAAGCCCAGCACCCCCCAGCCCACCCCCGCGACCGGCTACTGTAGTGGTTATTGGTTTGGGCACCCGGGGATCGAGAACACCGAAGGTGAATAGCGGTTTAACGAGCGCCTTACATCAGGCACAACACGATACGCTATCGCTGTGGCCACGTAAAATGATAATCAGTCAAAAGATCAACCCCTCCAGAAGCCCCTCCCCGACTCATCGGGGAGGGATTTAAGCAGAAAAACGGGCAATCATTTTATAGTGCTGTTGCTATATATTACAAAAGATAGGCTTCTATGGCGGCGTGGTTTTGGTATGCGTTGGTTGCAACCATCCTGTATGGTGCGCATCAAATCTTTACCCGGCTTGCGTCCGACCATATTGGTGATGGCGTCGGCGGCTTTGTGGTCGAGGCCACTGCGGCACTCACCATTTTGCTGTATCTCGTCTATCTCTGGGTCAGCGGCAATTGGGGCAGCCAAAGATTCAGCCTGATTGGATTTAATTATTCCGTGCTGACTGGGGTTTGCGTTGGGGCGGGAACCGTTGCGTTTTTCTTATTGTTTCAGCGCGGCGGGCCGCTTTCTGCAGTACCGGCCATCCTGGCCGGGGGTGCGGCGATCATGGCGATTGTCGGTATCCTCTTTTTTCACGAAGACGGCTCGTGGCAGCGTTATCTCGGGATTGCCTTCGCGCTGATCGGACTGCTTTTGATGCGCTAGTCAAAGCCAATCGGTGCGGCTTTCGAGCTGAGCACTGGGGGCCCCCGTTATAACAAAACACCGCCATCCACTCATTCTAATGAGATCTTTAGCTTGCGACCACCGCTGATCGAAAACCCTTCGCGCTCGTAGAAGGCGAGGGTTCGCTCGAATTGGGGGAGTGGCGGGGTCGTGACCTCTAGGCGCTTCCAGCCCCGCGCCAAGGCAAAGGATTTGGCCTGTGCGACAAGTTGCAGACCAATGCCCCCGTTACGGAATTTAGGGCGCACATAGAGTTCGGGGATGGTGCCAAATACGCCCGAAGCATACAGGGCATAGGCCTCATAGAGGGCGATAAACCCGACCGGATTCCCGCCGCCATCCCGCGCAACGAAGACAAAATACCTTTCTTGTTGGATAAAGGCGTGCAGCCGAGTAGTCGTTTCGTTGCTATCGAAGTGGAACGCCTGCACACCTGTGGCCTGCATGATCTCGTGCAGCAACGCCCCAACCATGACCACAATCTCGGGCACATCCGCCGCGATGGCCCTCGTCATCGTAACCTTCATGCGCTATATCGCCTGTGACGACTTGACAAGGAGGTAAGGCAGAAGACCGTTCGTGATCCCCCCCAATGGCAACTAGATCCTAAACTGCGCCACAATCTCCTTCATGTCCGCCGCAAGACGTGCGAGCTGACGCGCCGATTTCGCGACCTGGGTTGCCCCGGCTGAGGTCTCACGCGATACATCCGCGATCCTCTCGATGTCGGTGCTAATCGTTCCTGAGACAACGCTCATCTCCTCGGTGGAGGAGGCAATCTGGTGGATAGAACCGGTTAGGCCCTCAATGCTGCGCACAATGCCAGTCAGGGCGTTGCCCGCCTGTTTTGAATAGTCAACGCCTACCTCGACCATCCTGGTACCGGAATCCATAGAAACAACGGTCTGGCCGACCTCCTGCTGGATTGCCTGGATCATGCTGCTGATCTCGAAGGTGGCCTTGGCCGTTCTCTCCGAAAGGGTCTTGACCTCGTTTGCGACCACGGCAAAACCTCGGCCATGTTCACCGGCACGCGCCGCCTCGATGGCCGCGTTCAATGCCAGCAGATTGGTTTGATCGGCCACATCACGGATCACCCGAACAATCTCACCGATCTGTTGGGAGCGATTACCGAGCGACTTCACCATCTGGGCAGAGGCATTGACCGTATCGGCAATAGCACGCACCTCCTTGGTGGATTTCCCAACGATAGTGCCCCCCTGATTGGCAATCTTGGTCGTTTCCTCGGCGGCCATCGACATCTGCGAGGCATTCTTGGCAATATCAACGACAGTTAAGGACATCTCTTCGGTAGAGGTCGCGATCAGGGTGGCGCGCTCGGCTTGCTCATTCACTCCTCTCGACATCTGTTCGGCACTGACACTCAACTGGTTACTGTCTACTGCAACCGCTTCCGCCGCCGTCTTTATCCGTTCGATCATGGATTTGAGGTGATCGACCATGACCTGCATGGACGCCAGCAATCTCCCAACCTCGTCCTCCGAGGTGACATGGATATGCGCAGTCAGATCGCCATCGGACAATTGTTGGGTAAGCTCGGCGGCAATCCGTAACGGTTTGGTAATCCGGCTCGCCACCAGCAACGAGACCAATAGGGCAAAACCGGTAAAGATCAGAACCGCAATGAGCAATTGTATTTTAATCGTCGCAATCTCATCCGCCACGTCATCAATATATAAACCCGAGCCAATCACCCAGCCCCACGGATGGAATTTCTTGACATAAGACATCTTGGGATAGGTATTCTTCGTGGTTCCGCCACCCACCAAGGGTTTCGGCCAGGCATAGGTGACAAACCCCTCGCCCTTGTCGCTATTCGCAACCTCAACAAACGATTGGAAGAGATTCTTCTTGCCGTCGGTATACTGTATCTTGCCATCGAATCCATTCTGGAGACTGGTGGCACAATTAAACTTTGCGGCATCTAACACCTTGCCATCCAAGGCCGGAACCGTGGGGTGCATGACCATCGTGGGAAACGGCAGCACCGCATCGTTGATCCAGAAATATTCCTTTTGCCGATAGCGGATATTCTTAATGCGCGCCTTGACCCGCTCCTGGGCATCGGGCAAGGTTAATTCTCCTTTGGTATAGCGGCTGTCGTATTCTGCGACCAGAGCAATGACTGTATCCACCAGGTCGTGCAGACCCTGCTCCTTTTCGATAATGATCGTTCGCTCGATATAGGGCAGATAGAAGATCATTGATCCGGCAAGCCCAAGCACCAAAACGAGCAAAGGTGCCACCATTACCTTCGATTGAATGCTGAGATCGGCAAAGCTTTTCAGTTTCATTGGTTATTTTTGCGAAAGGATGAGTAAAGAAAAGGCCCATGCGGCCCACATCTGATACAGGTTGGGTACGCGACACAGCCAAATAGCGTAGGCATTCAAGTAATGCGTTGGGTACTGGCTCCCTGACAGGATTATAAAGACAGTTGCCTCGCAATGCAAAAACCAAGTGATTTTCCGAGGGCCGCCCACCCCCATCATCCCAAGATAAACAACTGGATTCGTAATTGTTCAGGGCAACCGCAAACACAACGCTGCTGCAAACAACGCAGCCGCTGATTCGACCCATTCAAACGAACTCATTCGCCACGCTGAAGACAGCGGCGCACCATTAGCGGCTCGCACTGAACCACCTTGGTCGTCGCAGGGGCGGATGGCGGTGGTCATAAAGGTCGCGAGTGTACAATGTCGCGCTACTGTGATAGAAAAGCACCATGAGCAGCGAATTACGCGATGGACTAGGGGTTCCGGTTCAGGTGGACGAGCGTCCCGGGCACCTGTGGTTTCCCGCGCTACATGCCTTCAATGCCGAGGATGTCCTGTGCATTGCCGCCATTAGCCACGACCAATCACAGGGGGTGTGGCCGGCGGCGGCCTATCTCTCGCGGAATGGTGGGCGTAACTGGCGCTGGGTTCCCAGTATCTCTCACTACTCGCTTGCCTCGGTGCGCCTCGGCCCGCACGAACTGCTCTTGTTGCCCTACGAACTCGCGCCACTCCCCAGGCCCGACCAGTGGATTGCTACCGCCGTCGCCACCAAGGCGGTCTTCGGTGTGGGCGGCCTCCTCACCACCACCTTTCATACCATCCAATTCAATAATCTACCACGCGAGGTCGCACGCTACCCACACGGCGGTCTGCGCCTCGTCACCGGCGGCAACGTCGTGCCGCTTGCCGACGGCACCCTATTCACCACCCTCTATGGCCGCTTTGTCGGCGAAGAATCCTATGCCCTGCTCGGCGTGGTGAGCCACGACAACGGCTACACCTGGTCATATCGGGCCGAGATCGCCAATGGGCAGAGCCTCCCCCACTCCACCGAGGGGCCGAGCGAGTCTTGCAACGTGCGCCTCGCCGATGGCGTGTTGGCCTGCCTCTTTCGGGTTGGCAGTGGCGCGGGGCATGACTACCAGCAGAGTGACAGCCGCGACGACGGCCACCACTGGAGTACACCCCACACCTTGGTCGGGCTTGGGTCGGTCAAGCCACAATGTATTCGCCTGGCTGACGACACCCTGCTCTTGGCGGGTGGGCGCCCCGGGATCACACTATCACGATCCAAAGCGGATGCCTGGCAGACCTACGACCTCATGGCCCATCACAACAGCAAGGTGCGCCGCCCTGACCAGCGCTTCAAGATCCCCAATCCAACGGCTGCTGTCACCTCGGGTTACACCTCCCTCTGTGCGCTGGATGAGGGCAAAGCGCTACTGTGCTACGACCGCTTGGGCAATGGTTGGCGCGGCTCCCCCGGCCCCCACGGTGCCACCGATAGCGTCTATTGTCTGCCCATCACCTTCGCCGAGCCTCCGTGTACCTAACGACGATTCCCCAGATAACGCGGCTGCGGCTTTGTCTATTGGCCCTGTTCTTGGGGCTCGTCGGTTGCGCAGAACTCCCGAACGACCTGCCCACCCGTCCGGCACTGAAAGCACCGCACACAGCAGCCACCATTAGCGCACTCGGCGACCCTCTCCCGCGCCCCGAGACACCTACGCCGCAAACAGGACATTGGTGGCAGGCATTTCATCTCGCTGCACTGGATGCACTCATCGAGAAGGCCCTCGCCGACCACCCAGACCTCGTGGCGGCAACCGCACGTCTCCACCGAGCAGAACAGGCCGAACGCTTGGCCCATTTGCAGGCCGGTGTTGGCTATTCCACCGACGCCTCGATCAATACCCAGCACTTAAGCAAATTCGGCCTGCTGCCACCACCGATTGGCGGGCGCTCGTTTAATCAGACCGACATCACCCAAAATATCTCGTATAACCTCGACTGGTGGGGCAAGCAGGCCGCTTTGATCCACGCCGCCCACGATGAGCAGCAGGCCGCCCGCTTCGAGGCGGCGGCGGTTCAGCTCACCATTGCCGCGACGGTCGCAGACACCTATTTTGCCTGGGCCGATGTCGGCGCTCGTCTTACAAAGGCGCGTCTGCTGCAACAACAGCACCGCGCCGAGGTTGAGTTACGCAAGACCCGCCGCGACCTCGGGCTTGATTCGGTGCAGTCGCTACACGAGGCCCGTGCACGACTCGCCATGGACGACGACCGCCTCTACGGGCTGGAATACCAAGAACGGGCCCTGCGCTACCGCATGGGAGCAGCACTCGGCACCGACCCCGACGCGACCGCAACCCTCCCGCTCCCGACCCTCAACGCCGCACTACCACCACTCCCGACCGACCTCCCCGTGGGGTGGCTGGCCAAACGCCCCGACATCGCCGCACTCCAACAGCGCGTCGCCGCCGCTGCCGAGAAGAGTGCCGCAACCCACGCCGATTTCTTCCCAAACCTCGATCTCCGCCTGATGGTTGGCCTTGAGACCCTAAACCTCGAGAACCTGCTCCGTGCCGGTGCCATTTCTACCTCGCTCGGGCCCTCGTTGCATCTGCCCTACTTCAATACCAACACGCTCCGTGCTGCGCTAAACGCTCGCGAGGCCGAGTATGCCGCCCGGGTCGCGGAATACAACCGCGCCATCCTTGAGGCCGCTCGCCAGGTGGTGGATGCCTATGCCTTTGTGAAAAGCCTTGCCGAACGAGAGCAAGCCGAACGCCAGGCCCTCGCCGAACTACAACAGGCTCGCGCCCTGGTGAGACAACGGGCCAAACTCGGCCTCACCAGTCTGCTTGAGACGCTTGAGAAGGACAACAGTGTGCTCAACCAAGAACTCACCACCATCGAAACCGAGGCCGCCAACCTCCGCGCCCGGGTCGCACTCTTTTTGGCCTTGGGCGGGGACACCGCCCCCGAGACAACCCCCCCATGACCGCTCCCCCCGCTAACAAACGCAAGCGCTGGCTGCTTACCCTCTTACTCGTCTTTGTTGTGGCAGGGCTGTTGGTGGGGTGGTATTGGTTTGGTTATGGCCAGCACCACGAAAGCACTGACGACGCCTATGTGGTCGGCAACCTGATTCGGGTGACGCCGCGCATCAACGGCACCGTGGTCGCCGTGTTGGCGGATGACACCGACCTCGTCAAACAAGGCCAGGTGTTGGTAGAACTGGATGATACCGATGCCCGCATCGCCCTCGACAAGAGTGAGGCAGACCTTGGCCAAACGGTGCGGCACATCGGCCAGGCCTTTGGGGTGCGTAACCAACAAAGCGCCAATCTTGCCGCCAAGCGACGCCACCTTGAGCAAACCGAGGCCGACCTTGCCCGCCGCCAACATGCGGTGGCTAGCCAAGCCATCTCGCGCGAAGAGGTCGAACACGCCCGCGCCGATCGTGACCGCGCCAGCGCCGAATTCGCTGAGGCCACCGCCCAACTCTCCGCCTCCGAGGCAATTGTAGCAGGCACCACCATCGAGACCCACCCCGAGGTCAAACAGGCCGAAGCCCGTCTGCGTGAGTCATGGCTCGCCCTGCTGCGCTGCAAGATCCACGCGCCAGACAACGGCCAGGTCGCCAAGCGCTCGGTACAGGTTGGCCAACAGGTGGCCCCCGGGGTGCCGCTCATGACCATCATACCCACCGCGCAGATCTGGGTGGAGGCAAACTTCAAGGAGGATCAGCTTAAAAACACGGAGGCCAATCAACCCGTGCGCCTGATCTCTGACCTCTATGGGAGTGGCATCGTCTTTCATGGGGTAGTCGCGGGGCTCTCCCCCGGGACGGGCAGCGTGTTTTCCCTGCTGCCGCCACAAAACGCGAGCGGTAACTGGATCAAGATCGTGCAGCGCCTAGCGGTTCGCATCGCGCTCGACCCGCGTGAACTCCGTGCCCATCCGCTACGGGTCGGCCTCTCAATGAAGGTAGTGATCGATACCAGCGCTACCGGCAGCAACGTCTTACAACCACCCGCCGCCCTCGGTCACGCCACCATTCCGGTCGAGGACGCGAAGGGTGCGGACAGCATCATCCGTTCTATCCTGAAGGCCAACCGTCTGCGCGAGGACGGGACAGGCGGGGGCGCAGAGTAAATCACCCTCTCCGCTGATTCAGCCACTTACCCAAGCGCGGGATAGCGGTTTTTGGTCTAATTGTTTGTTCTTATTAAAGAACAACTGGAAGCGGATACCCACTATCCGCTGGTGCTAGCAAAAACACTTCAGCAGAAAATAGATTACACCCACCGCGACTACGATACCCCCTACCCACTTGACTCGCGTCATGTCGCGACGCGACAGGGCAGCCTCTAGGTCGCCCTTGGTCACTGGTTGGTCTTGGGTTCCCTCAATGTCACGAACGACTGCCTTGGCTCGTTCACCGTCCATTCCGGCCTTCGTCAGCGCTTTCTCTAAGTCACGGGTATCGATGGCGATGTTGGTCACAGCGATGTCTCCTTGAAAGGGAGTGGATGAAGGGGCTGATCATACACCATTGGTGTTGTTTCTGCTTCTCTGCAACGACGGTGCGGTGCTAACAGGCGCTAAAAAATGCCTTCAGTACCAGATAAAACGCACCTATCAAGATTACGCCAACCAGCCACTTGACGATCATCGAGTCGGAGGGTGCGGGGGCCATGTCCAGGTCGCTTTTGGTTGCCGCTTGTGCTTCAGCCTTCGCGACGACGCGGACGGCGGCCTCGGCATGCCGGGTGGGTATTCCGGCTGCCTTTAGCGTTTCCTTTAGCTTGAGGGGGTCTAGGGCGGGAGTGGGCATGGTGGTGGCTTGGAGGTCTTGGCGTCAGTGTAAACGAGGACTGCCCGCGCAAGAACACCGCAAGCTTCCCAAAACCTGACAGGTAGTTTATGCTCCCCCAATGAAACAAGGCCTGAATATCCAGAATGTCAACCGCGCCATGGGCCAAAAAGGCCTCTCTCAGGCTGACGTGGCACAGAGGCTTGGGGTAACCGGCGCGGAGGTTTCTGCCTGGCTTGCGGGCAACCACCTGCCACGCCCGAGGATCCTGCTCGACCTCGATCGTCTGCTTGGTCTCGGCTTCGACGCCCTCGTGACGATAGAAGACCCGGACGCGCCACGGGTTGCCTTTCGCAAGGCGAGGGGCACCAAGACCAAAGACCACCATATCGAGAAGGCCGCCGGGATGGGGCGGCTGTTGCGCGAGTTGGCACCCTTTTCGCCATTCGCCGCTGTGAAAGAAGCGCCACCGGAGCTGAAGTCTCCCCGTTGTGACTATGAGTATCTGCAACAAGCTGCCGCACGGGTACGCGCCGAGGTTGGCTTGGGCGCGAGCGCGGCCATTGATCTCGAACACCTGCTGCTGCAGTTTCGCAAGCTCCAAGCGGTGATCGTGCCGGTCTTGTGGGGCGAAAAACAGCGCTACGAGAACGCACTGCATATCTATCTGCCCGACTCGAAAAGCACCTGGGTATATCTAAACCTGGACACGCACGTCCACGACTTTATGTTTTGGATGGCGCACGAACTCGGTCATTGTTTATCGCCGTCCCTGGAGGGGAAGGCGGCAGAAGACTTCGCCGACGCCTTCGCGGGTACTTTGCTCTATCCACATGCGCTTGCGCAGACTACCTATGAGCGTATCGCCGCGATCCCTTCCCAGCAAGGGAGGATCCGACTCATTATTGATTTGGCCGACGAGCACACCATATCGCCGAATAGTGTGTTTATCCAGACAGATCGCTACGCACATCACACCAAGCAACCGTTGTTCGATTTGGGGAAAACATTCTTCCCCCAGGTAACAAACTTCCACAAGGACTACAACCGCCTCAGCCAGGCACTGTTTAGCGACTTTCCGAACGCAAGCGCACCCTCTGCGCGTGACTACATCGCCATCGTCGAGAAAACCTTCGAGACCCCCTTCTTTGATATGTTGCGCAAGTTGCTACAACAGCGTGCTGTAGGCCCGGGCTTTATCCAGTCCGTGCTGGACATTCCACATCTGGATGCACGGAGCATCCACGACGAACTCTGCTGATGGCGAAAAAGGCACCCCAATCTAAGTTACTGGTCGATACCAATGCCTATCTGCGACTGGCGCGAACCATTCACCCGTTACTGGGTGCGCCCTTTTGCCCGGGAGATTGTTGCGCGTACATCCTCCCCGAGTGTAATCAAGAGCTAAACCGCCCCCGACTCCAAACCAGATTCACTTGGGTGAACGAACCCCAATACCAGAATAATCGCGTGAGACCTCTAACCATTGTTGCGCAGCAGCGCGAGTCTATCGAAAAAACCTTCGACCTTACTTGGAAATTTGTGCAAAAAGCCTGGTACGCCGTGCATCCGGAATTTGCAGAGGAACGAAAAAGACCCTCGTGGGAGGATACACGCTATGTCGCAACCGCCGAGGTACTGGGTCTCCCCATCGTCACCGACGACGTGCCGATGATTGCGTTGGCCGATGATTTCGCGGTTCCGACCATAACCTCGGTCAGACTTTTGTGGATCATGGTGGATTGCGACCATACCGATCTCGGAACGGTCGAGGCGATTCGAAACCATTTGCAGGGCGAACACGACTGGCCCTTCTCACCCCTAGAAAGGGATTGTCAGTATTTCTTTCCGGAACTCTGCGCCTAGCATTTACTCGGGCGGTCTCGTCCGCGTTTCCCCTGATACGACACAACTCGTTCATGAACGGCAGAAAGACGCGCCACCTTGTCTTTACGTGGCACCACCATTCAGCCCCTGGTCATGCGACGAAATTCGGGCAAAGGGTGCCTGGCCATCATCAACACAGTCACCAACTTAGTCACAGCCACCAAACAGTGGTACTCTCTTATCTCTGGGTCACCGCAAAAAAACCGTTGCGACGCGCACCCCAACATTATAAAACCCGCTCATACCGTGGGATTTCGCAACTTAAACAAGATCGGCTCTATGGAAAAACCCTTTCCCTTCGGTACCCCACTCAGCCCCTCGGCCACCAAGGTGATGTTTCTTGGCAGCGGTGAACTCGGCAAGGAATGTATCATCGCCCTGCAACGCCTGGGCGTTGAGACCATCGCGGTTGACCGCTACGCCAACGCCCCCGGGCACCAGGTCGCGCACCGCGCCCATGTCATCAACATGGCCGACCCCGACGCCCTCCGCGCCCTCATCGCACTAGAAAAACCACACCTGATTGTGCCAGAGATCGAGGCGATCGCAACCGAGGCACTCCTTGATATCGAGCGCCAGGGCATCGCCTGCGTCATCCCCACCGCCCGCGCCGTAAACCTGACCATGAACCGCGAGGGCATCCGCCGCCTCGCCGCCGAGACGTTGGGTGTGCCGACCTCGCCCTATCGCTTCGCAAGCAGCCTAGAAGAACTCCGCGCCGCTATCGATGGCGGCATCGGTTATCCGTGCATCGTGAAGCCAGTGATGTCTTCTTCGGGCAAGGGACAGTCGAAGGTGGACAGCGCCGAGGCGGTGGAATCGGCCTGGAAATACGCCGCTGCGGGTTCACGGGTCAACCAAGGGCGGGTGATTGTCGAGGGCTTTGTTGCATTCGATTATGAGATAACCCAGCTCACGGTGCGTGCACTCGGCCACGACGGCACCCCCGAGACCTATTTCTGCGAGCCGATTGGGCATATCCAGGTGCACGGCGACTACGTCGAAAGCTGGCAGCCGCAAGCGATGTCAGCGAGCACAAAGCAACGCGCCCGCGACATTGCGCGAACCGTCACCGATAACCTCGGCGGCCTCGGGATCTTTGGTGTCGAACTGTTTGTGCGCGGCGATGAGGTGCTGTTCAGCGAGGTCAGCCCCCGCCCCCACGATACCGGCATGGTGACACTCTGTAGCCAATACCAGAACGAGTTTGAACTCCATGTCCGCGCCATCCTCGGCCTACCGGTGGATGTATCCCTGCGCAGCCCAGGCGCTTCGGCGGTCATCTATGGCCAGCTAGAAGAAAAAGGCATCGCCTTTGTGGGTGTCGAAGAGGCGCTGTGGGTGCCGCAAAGCGACGTGCGGCTGTTTGGTAAACCAGAGTCGTTCATGAACCGCCGCATGGGGGTCGCACTCGCAACCGGGCGCGACACAACCGTCGCCCGGGAACGCGCCAAGCTCGTGGCCAGCTCGATAACCCCAGTCAGAACACGCAGCAAAGGCCAGCCGCGCTAGGCCCTGCACCAACTCGCTTAAGCCCTGCGCCGAGACCGCTAGCTCTTTGTAGATCAATCCCCGCCCGTTTAGGAACAAGCCCCCCATCCTGCACAAGGATGGGGGGACTGCCCGCACCGACTAGAACAACGACTGGAAGGTGCCGTCGGTAAAGCTCACTCGATTCCCATCGATCGTCCCGACGATCGTCGTGCCGACCAAGACCGGCGTGGCCGCCACGCCCCGCGTCCAATTGACGGTAACGCCATTACCACACGACAACACCAGCGAAACCTTAGTGGTTGGGCTTTCGTGGTCTTTGAGGTTGGTGCTACCGGTCACGGCGAGGTTTTGGTTCTTGTCGTAGTAGCCAAGTGATATCGCATTTACATAGCCGTTGGCGGTCGTATTCCAGGTATGACTATCGCCGATGGTGAGTTTCAGCCCAGGGTCAGACGCACTCTTAAAGACCTGCCCGGTGAAAGAAAGCGTACCCACCTGGTTGTTGCTCGCACTATCTGGGCGCGTCGGGTTGTAATTCATGCCATTGCTAGTGCCATTGATACTCGCCGTCAGCGACCCACTCAAGATCTGGAAGTTGTTGGTGGTATCCGTATCCATCGAGACCGCATTGTCATGCGTATTGTGATAGCTCAACTTGCCAGAGCCATTCACCGTCCCGGTAAAACTGATCGACGCACCATTGACCTCAGTCTTATTCGAAACAGTAATCGTCGTCACCTTATTGGCGGTTATCTGGCCGTTAAAGACATAGTTCGGCGTGAACACCGTAGCCGCTAAACTCGCCGAGTTCGGGATGCCATCGAAACCGGACGAACCAACCTGCCGCCAGGTAAAGCTTGCGGGTGCGCTGATCGAACAAGAGGAACTGGTACAGGTCGCCGTCCCGAGGAGCAGCTTGGCCGCAGGTGCCCGACCAGAACAGGTCGCAAGACCCGTCGTACTATCCGGCAACATATTCTTGATCTCTCCCTTCAAGGTCACGGTCTCGAGCGTCCCGTTGCTGACACTCGCGGGCACCGTCACAACGAATGGTATATCGCTGTTGGTGCAGGTAGCCCCCGTCGCTGCGTTGATCGTCGGGGTACTGTTAATAATATTGCCCTGCCCCACCTTGAAGACGTTGCCCGCCGACATCTGGGGATTAAACCAGCCATTCAAGGTCATGGTAAGCGTCGAACCGTCGTTCGAGAAGTCAACGCTGCCCATGCTGTGGGATAGGTTGCAGTTGGTGGTGCATGACGGGTCATTGTAGATGGGGGTTAGTACCGAGCCATTACCACCGTAGAGAGCGCCTGGGTTGAAATGCACTACTTGCCAGGTGCCTCGGGTACTCGAGAGCTTGGTCATCAACACCACGTCATTGCCGTTATCGAAATAACACGCCGCCTGGTTGTTGGAGCCAAGATACTGGTAGAGTTGCTGGGTAAGCTGCTGACAATCGCCCGGCAGAGAACTCTGCCCAGACATCGACATCAGTTGCTGCCCCAGTTTCGCAATCTTTACTGTCTTCCCAACATAATCCACCGCCTTCGACAATGCGTTGGCATCCGTGTGCAATGCCGCCGACTGCTTATCCAAAAAGCCGCTACTGCTGCTGCCATCCTCCGGCGAAACGACATAGGGCATGATGCCAGTACGCAATGCACTAAAGAAACTCTTGGCCTGCACCACCGCAGAAGGGGCGGCACCAGCCTTGAGGCCGTTGATCACCGTCTGCTGCGCGGTGGTAAGCGCCACCTCCGCCCCCGCGAGTTGCGAGAGCACCGTCGAGCCCGTCGCAATCAGACCCGTATTGCTGATGGAGGCCGCCGCCTGATTGATCCCCTTGTCCCCGTTCACAGCGTCTGGGATAAGCGCCCCAACTGGGCTGACACCAGGCGTGAAGGTAATCGCACCCGCGAGCATCCCGGTCAAGACATCGGGGGTCACGCCATTGTTCTTCGCGACCAGTGAGAATACCGCAAGCACCGCCGCCACCTGATCACTCTGCGTACTGCCGACGATCTGGCAATTGCTACAGCCCGTGGCGACCGCGCTGCCGATGGGGGTTGGGATTACGCTAATGATGTCAGTGCCTTCCAGCCCCATCAGATCGGCAACTGTCGCGTTGGCTTGCAGGATTGCCGTTGGCGTAAAGCTAAAATAACTGAGGCCCTGACTCACCATGTCCAACGACTGAGCAGTCACACCAACAGCCGCCGCCGCCGCCGTAGTGAGCGGGTTCACGGCAACCGAGGACGAAGCACCCGGCAGGGTCGGCACCACCGCAATCAAGGGCGTCGTCTGCGTCAAGACCTGCTGGGTAGCCTCATCAAAATAAGACCCACCGCTCACCACCACAATGATCGGGCCCCCGACATAACCCGTCGGGGTCGCAACCGTCGCCGCCCCGCTGGTGCAACAGGTCGTCTGGGTAATCAACTGCCCACCCGCGCTTAGGATCTGCACGGTACCCGTAGAAAACCGGCCAAGCGAAGGCGTCACCGTCAGCGTGATGTTGTTACTCACCGTAACATTCTGCGTCACCTGAGCCGCTGCACTATA
>CAIRSR010000182.1 GCA_903881315.1 uncultured Thiotrichales bacterium
CAAATGGCTTTACGCCGTGCTCGGTTGCCTTACGTTTTGTCTCAGCCCGCGATACGGCTGCGGACATCGACAAAACGTACGGCCCTCACGGCTACGCGGGGCTCGTCGCACTACGCTTCGCTCCATGTGCTCCTCGTTGGGAACCAGACGTGGCTCCCTACATGATCGAACCAATGAATCTCCTGACCAGCAGATCACACGAGGCGGTCGTGTTTGTCGGGCCGTCCCGCGCAGGCAAGACGATAGCCCTGGTGGATTGCTGGATTTCCTATGCCGTCCTCTACGACCCTGGCGACATGATCATCTACTTCTCAGTCGAAGCGAACGCCACTATGTTCAGCAAGACGCGATTCCAGACCATGGTCGACAGCAACAAGGCGCTCCGGTCGTTTCTCAGTACCCGCGACATGGACAACAACATTCGGACGGTCATGTTCGGGAACAAGATGACCCTGGCGTTCGGGTGGCCAACGTCAAGCCAGCTCTCGCAACGGGATGCGCGGTATGTCGGACTGACCGATTACGATTCGATTGATGACGGCGTGGGCCAAGAGGGTACCGCCTTCGACCTTGCCAAGAAGCGCGTCCAGGTCATGATGTCTGCCGGAATGGCCATGGTGGAATCCAGCCCGAAACGCATCATCACCAGACCGGAATGGCGTGCTGAGCACCCGCACGACGCACCACCGGTGGCGGGTGGCATCCTCCCGATTTACCAGCGCGGCGATCGCAGGCGCTGGTACTGGCAATGCCTACACTGCGGCGCGTGGTTCGAGGCTCCTGCCATGCCGGAGTACGACGACCTGCCCAACGTCGAGGATTCCGCCGACACCGCCCGTGTCGTTTGCCACACCTGCGGCAGCATCCATACCCAACGGGACAAGCGCCTCCTGCAGCGCGGGGGGCCGAACAACCGCCCTGGCCTATGGGTGCCTGCCGGTTGTACGCCCGATCCCGATGGACGGCTGACAGGCGTACCGATGCGCTCCACGATAGCCTCCTTTTGGCTCAAGGGCTGTGCGGTTGGGTACCAGGACTGGCATGGCATCGTGCGGAATTACCTGAACGCGCTCCGTGTGTACGAGAAATCAGGCGAGGAGAACGCCCTGATCACCACGTACAACACCGACCAGGGCATCCCGTACATGCCCAAGCGGTTGGGGATTGTTCGGAACGTCCAAGACCTGCTCGACCGCGTGGAGTTCTGGCCCAAGCGGGAAGTCCCGCAGGGCGTGCGGTACCTCACAGCAGCGGTCGACATCCAGGGCAATCGATTCGTCGTCCAGGTGATTGGCTGGGGAGTCAATAGCGAGCGGTGGATGGTTGACCGGTACAACCTGCGCTGGTCGACCCGTTTGACCACCAATGGCGAGCCAGAGCCTATCAACCCAGGGATGTACCCAGAGGATTGGGACGTCATCCTCACCGAGGTGGTGGAGAAAGCCTATCCGCTGTCCTGGGACAACGATCGTGGACTCAGACCGATGATGGTGGCAGTCGATTCCGGTGGCGGTACCGGCGTTACCGATCGGGCGTACAAGTTCTGGAGGCGGTGTTTTGCGCGTGGGCTTGGCCAGCGAGTCGTCTTGGTCAAGGGCGCAGCGCGGGGCGACTCGCCTCAGGTTCACAAATCCTACCCTGACTCAACACAGCGAAAAGACCGGACGGCCAACGCCCGTGGTGAGGTTCCGATTTACCTCCTGAACACCCTCATCCTGAAGGATGCCCTGGCGGCTGACCTAGACAGGCCAGGGTTCATCCATTTTCCGCAATGGTTGGGGAAGTGGTTCTTTGACGAACTGACCTCAGAAATCAGAACACCGACCGGTTGGGAGAATAAGCGCGGGGATAGAAACGAGGCGTTTGACCTCTTCGTGTACAACGCCGCAATCAACATCATCCTGAAGGCCGACAAGATCCATTGGAAATCTCCACCGCCATGGACAGACCCAGGAATATCCGCAATCCGCATGAAAGACGGATTGGTTCTGTATCAACGAACGGGAACAAACCATGGGCAATCATCCAGAAGACAGCAACCAGACAGTTGGTTGTTATGACCTGCTGTCTGACACAGAAGACCGATTGATTCATGCTGGGTTGGATTCGATCACGGTTCGGCGCGTGATGCTGTCCGTTCGCCATGACAACGGTGGTGCCATGGTGTACATACACAAGGACAATCGGGAGGTGAGAAACCAGGCCATCTCGGATGCCTTACGGAGCGGAGAAAAGACGATCGACATCGCAAAGAAGGCGGGTTGCAGTGTGCGAACAGTGCGGCGGGTGCGGGAAGAGTGGGTGCTGTAGTGGTATCGGCAAGACATCGCGTAGGCATCGACGAGGTATCAGCGGATGCTCTCCGGCCCTCGTCAAGGAAAAAGCTGTTGTTTTGGCTGCAAGAAGTTTGGTAGCCTACACAATCGCGCCTTGGCGCTCTGGTCGATAGCAGCGATACGATGCTTGGGGTTACAATGCGCCTATGTCCACTCCCGCAAGCCCACACGACAGGTTCTTCAAGGAAAGTTTCACCTATCCAGAGGCTGCGGCTGATCTGTTCAGGCGTGCATTGCCAGCGGAGGTGGTGGACATCCTCGATCTGACGACCATCAGACCAGCCAAGGCAAGTTTTGTTGATCCCAGGCTCCGAGAGCATCATTCCGATCTGCTCTTCGATGTCATGGGTCATGACGGCAATCCTGTCCTGGTGTACCTACTAGCGGAACACAAGAGTAGCCCTGAGTGGTGGGTGGCACTTGACCTGCTGCGGTATGCAGGAGAAATCTGGCGGCACTGGTTAAAACAGCAAGCGGACGCCGAGGTAAAAGCGGTCAAGCGACTACCTCCCATTATTCCGCTGGTGCTGTACCATGGTACAAACCGATGGACGGCTCCTACCGATGTCGCAGATTTGGTGGAAGCACCTGCCGCACTGGAGCGTTACCGCCCACACTTTCGGCATGAGTTGCTGGATCTCTCCTGGGTCACCGATGAAACGCTACCAGCAGGAGTAGTGTCACGAGTAGCCTTGCTGGCACTCAAGTACATCTTCCAGCCTGAATTGCGAGAGCAATACGCCGAGATGGTTGATACCCTGAAGAAATGGGACAAAGAACATCCAGGGTTCCTTGAGTATTTCCACACCCTGATCAACTATTTGGTAACTGCAGCCTATTACCTGGACGCCGAACGACTGCAGCAAGTTTTGAGAGAAAATTTACCAGAGGTCGATAACATCATGCAAACCATTGCAGAAACATGGGAAAAACGGGGCATACGAAAGGGTGAGGGCATGGCTGTAGAACGTATGCTGCAGCACCGTTTTGGTGCGTTGCCTCCGTGGGTTGAGCAGAAGCTGGCAGGAGCCGCCCAGGAAGAGCTGGAGCAATGTATGCTCAGACTGTTCGATGCGCCGAACCTGGAGGCCGTCTTCCGTGAGGAAGGCAAGCACTGATCGGTACAGTATTTTCCAATCCTGACATGAGCCTGAACGAAGGTGGTCTGTGAGGTGTTGCTCAGGCGGCGCGTTGTTGGGTTTTGTGAATAAATTGAAAGAGTTCTGTCCTGGTCTCGTTGAGACGTTGGGCGGCTTCATTATCG
>CAIRSR010000183.1 GCA_903881315.1 uncultured Thiotrichales bacterium
CGCGCTATTCCGGTCACTTGGGAACAGGTGGTAGTCGCGTCCATATACATGGTACGTGATAAATTTAGGAAAAGAAATATATTGTTTCTGTATAGATGATATTCGATAGACCATTAACGATATTCTATTTGCCATCGACGATCGTCGATAGTGTGTGGTCATATGATTGAGCCGACAAGGCAAAACAGGAAGGCACTGTTACTCAACCATGAGGGCGAGGGAGCTTACACTTCACCCAAGAGACGCCCGCGAGATGTGGTGTGTGCATAACCCAAGAATTCCGCACATAATTTTTGAATTGTGCGTCAGAACCAATTTTAGCGTGGCGGATAGTTACGCTGGACGAAGATTTCATACCTCGTGAGGCTTCCATCATGCATCAGCGCTTACTTGCCCTACTAGAATCCAATCCTTGAAAATTAAGGACTTTTCTTGCGCAAAACTTAGGTGCAAAACGCCGCGATGAACTACGGCTACGCACGAGTATCAACCGACGGGTAGACGGACTAGATTCGACCCATTCTGCCCCGCACAGACATCGCCAGGTTGCACCACCCACCCCGAACTGTAACACACCCCCACGCCACCACAACATCGCCATAATTCGAGTAGGCACCAAAACCTTGTTCCGTTCGATGGCGTTACTACGGTACGATTGGCCGTAGTCTTCTGGGGGAGACCACCTGTTGGGTTGTTTGTTTGGTTTTGCGTCCCCTCTAAGGGGTGTCGTGCTGTGGAGGCATGGCGCACAGGTGCGCTCATCGACATACCGCCGCATCTCCGCCCCACGCTGAGGCAAAGGTTGTTTTCGGTGAGGCTTGCCATGTGAGCACGGAACAATTGATCCGCGAAGGCATCACCTTTCGGCAGATCCCCTATGAAATAAAGGCGCGGTAGATGACTCAACAATCAGAGATTATTATCTACCAGACCGAAGACGGCCAGACCCGTATCCAGACAGTGCTGCAGGATGGGAGCGTTTGGCTGAGCCAGATGCACATGGCGGAGCTATTCCAAAAAACCGTTCCAACGATCAATGAACACATCAGGCATATCTATGAAGAGGGTGAGTTGTCTCCTGATTCAACTATTAGGAATCTCCGAATAGTTCAAATAGAGGGAAAACGAGAGGTCTCTCGTGATATGAATTATTATAATCTCGACATGATCATCGCCATTGGCTACCGGGTAAGGTCACATCGCGGAACGCAATTCAGGAAGTGGGCGACACAGCGGCTGAAAGAGTATCTTATTAAGGGTTTCGCTATTGATGATGCACGATTAGAGCATGGTTCTGGGGATGATTATTTCGATGAGCTGGTGGAGCGTGTCCGCGCTATTCGCGTATCAGAGCGTAGATTCTATCAGAAGATTACCGATATTTACGCAACCAGTATTGATTACAACACTTCCCATCCGGCGACACAGGAGTTTTTCGCAACGGTACAAAACAAGTTTCACTATGCCATTCATGGTATGACAGCAGCAGAAGTGACCTTCAACCGTGCGGATGCGGATAGGCCACGCATGGGATTAACCAGTATCAAGGGGACAGAGGTCAAACGTGGTGATGTAACGGTGGCCAAGAACTACCTTACGGAGGAAGAGTTAGCCTCTATGAATCGCATCGTAGACCAGTATCTCTCATTTGCTGAGGAACAAGCAAAACGCCGTATCCCGATGACGATGCAAAACTGGATCGAGAAGCTGCACGGCTTCCTCATACTCAACGATCGTGAGATTTTATCACACAAGGGGAAAATCTCTGCCGATGTTGCAGAGAAGAAGGCTCTTGGTGAATTCGAGAAATACCGAAAAAGTCAGGATGCTAGCATGGTTAGCGATTTTGATCGCATAGTACAGCAGCTTCCAAGGTCTGATAGTCCCAAGAAGCAGAAATGATGAAAATGCGATTCTCCAGAATAACGAAAGGTTCACCGAAAACATGGAACTAAAAGATTTTCAACGCGAAGCGCTTGGCATCCTCACCACCTATCTTGACCGCGCCCGTATCTCTGGAGATCCCGAACAGGCATTCATACAGACATTACGGGAGAGGAAGCCGGATGAATCCCCGCCCCCGTACCGCGTCATTAAGAATCTTGCGGGCGTTCCCAATGTTTGTCTGCGCCTACCGACCGGCGGCGGGAAAACACTATTGGCGGCGCACACGATCGCCGTTGCGGGGCGTACTTATCTTGAGCGTGATTTTCCGGTGGTGTTGTGGCTAGTACCGACCAGCATTATCCGCACCCAGACGGCGGAGGCATTGAAAAAACCGTTTCATCCCTACCGCGCCGCAATAGATGATACCTTTGCAGGTCGTGTGTCCGTATTCGATATTAGCGAGATCGACCAGATTAGGCCGCAGGATCTGACCGATCGTGTCGCCGTTATCGTTGCCACGCTTCAGAGCTTACGCACAAGCAATCCAGACGGGCGCAAGGCCTATGCCCATTCGGAGAACTTCGAGCCACACTTTTCTCATATTCCCAATAATGCGGTTGGCCTTGATCGCGATGAGAAGGGTAATATCAAGTTTTCCTTTGTGAATCTCATGGCCTTTCACCGTCCGCTGGTTATTGTGGACGAAGCGCATAAGGCGGGAACCAATCTTTCTTTTGAAATGTTGGCCGCGCTACGCCCGTCTTGCATTGTCGAGTTTACCGCCACACCCAGCGTCGATCCACGCAACGGAAGCAATGTATTGTTTAGGGCATCCGCCGCCGAGGTAAAGGCAGCGCAGATGATAAAACTACCCATCATTCTGACCGAGCACCCTGATTGGCAGGCCGCAGTACATGACGCGATAGAGACGCGGGTGCGCTTAGCTGAAACCGCGAGAAACGATCCGCGCTACATCCGCCCCATTGTGCTTTTTCAGGCGCAGGACAAAGGACAGGAAGTAACCGTTGCGACCTTAAGAAAACACCTGATTGAAAACGAGAATATCGCGCCGGAAAAGATCGCCATCGCCACAGGTGAACAGAGAGAATTAGACGCACTCAATCTGTTTGACCCCGCCTGTCCCGTCGAGTTTATCGTTACCGTGGAAGCCCTGAAAGAAGGTTGGGATTGTTCTTTCGCTTACGTTCTTTGCTCCGTGGCAAATATCGGTAGCGCAACCGATATTGAACAGCTTTTAGGGCGCGTCTTGCGTATGCCCTACGCGCAAAATCGCCCAAACGCGGCATTAAACCGCGCTTATACCCATGTATCCAGTACGCGCTTCGGCGAGGGTGCGCGCGCCCTTACGGATACGCTTGTACAGAAAATGGGGTTTGAGCCGGATGAAGCCGCACGGCTGATTGAACCGAGACGACGCAGTGTTGAAGGCATGGACGGACAGCCCGATCTGTTTACTCGCGCTCCCGTCATGCACGAAACCGTGGACAATACGCCGGACTTGAGCGGACTTTCCCCCGAAGTAGCGGCGCAGGTGCAGGTAACGGCGCAACCGGACGGAACCCTTGCCGTAACTGTGCAGGGCGAGATTAGCGACGAATTGGAGCAACGCCTTATTGCCGCCGCCTCCCCCAATCGACGCGACGCGGTACGCGCCTCCGTTAGTCGTCACCGCATTATGCACCGCAACAGTGTTGCACCAGTGGAGCGCGGCGAGAAATTCCCCGTACCGCACCTGTTGCTAAATGTTCAAGGCAAACTAGAACTTGCCGAGGAGGAATTGATCCTTGATCTCGGCGAGTGGACGTTGAACACTTGTGTGGCAGAGCTGGATCCGGCAGAGTTCTCTATCCGCGAAACGGCTGAGCGTTGGGAGGTTGACCTGAGGGGTGAGAAAGTCGTCTATCAACACCTAGATCAAAACGCCCAGCTTGACCTTGGCACACTCAATCTAAGCTGGACGGATTTGCAGCTTTCCCGTTGGTTAGAGAACCAATGTCGCCGGATAGATATAACCCAGGCGGTACTTTTGGAGTTCTGCCGTAAAATTGTTTCGTACCTTATCGAACAGCGCGGCCTCCGGTTGGACACCTTGCTACGTTTCAAATATCAGCTTGCCAAGGTTATCCAGCAGAAGATTGCCGATTATCGCAAACAGGCGTATGCGCGAGATTATCAGACATTCCTGTTCTCCCCAGAATCATCCGTTGAAACTGACTTTGTTGACGGCTTCGCGTTCGAGAAGCGGGGATATCCGGCAGCATGGTGGTATAGCGGGCGGTATCAATTTAAAAATCATTTCTGCGGCGGTGTTGGCGAACTGGAAGACAAGGGGGAGGAGTTTGATTGCGCCCAGTTAATAGACAATCTGCCACAGGTGAGGTACTGGATTCGCAACCTGTCAGGCCGTCCTAAAACGTCGTTCTGGTTGCCGACTTCAACCGATCGTTTCTACCCTGATTTTGTCGCCCTATTAAAAGACGGGCGTCTTCTGGTTGTAGAATATAAGGGAGCGGTCTATGCAACCAATGACGATAGCAAGGAAAAACGCAACATTGGGGAGCTTTGGGCGGCCAAGAGTGGAGGAAAGGGACTGTTTCTCATGGCCGAGAAAAAGAACGCGCAGGGAAAAACCATTGCGGAGCAGGTTGCGCTTGTAGTTGAATAGCAGCGTAGCTACGACACTTTAGGACTAATTGCGACCCACACCATTGCATTACCATTTGCCTGTTCGCTTGATAGGACAACGCATAAGCACCTACCTGGAGCAGGATTTCCCGTGAAAATCCCTCCTCCACCGAAAACTCGTCAAACACAAATATCCTGATACACGCTGAGATCCTCAGACAATGAAGAAAATCGCCATCGTCCAATCGAATTATATCCCCTGGAAGGGGTACTTTGACATGATTGCTGCAGTAGATGAATTCATCCTCTACGATGATGTGCAGTACACCCGACGCGATTGGCGTAATCGAAACAAGATCAAAACTCCGCAAGGCGTACAATGGCTGACAGTGCCCGTTCTGGTCAAAAGCAGATATCACCAAAAGATCTGTGAGACCGAGATCGATGGAGTGAATTGGGCTACAATCCACTGGAAGACACTGACGCAGAGTTACCGACGCGCACCCTATTTCTCAGAGATCGCATCCTGGTTAGAGCCACTCTACCTTGGCGCTCCATTCAGAACACTCTCCGAACTGAATCACTGCTTTATCAAGGCCGTGTGTCAGTATATTGGCATCCATACCAAGATCACCCACTCATGGGATTATAACCTCGTTGACGGAAAGACAATGCGTCTCGCCAATCTCTGCATCCAAGCGGGTGGGACAGAATATCTCTCCGGCCCGGCAGCACAAGCGTATATCGATGAGCCAGTGTTCCGTGATCTGGGCATCAAAATCACCTGGTTTGACTACACCAACTATCCTGAGTACCCACAACTGTGGGGGGATTTCATACACAGCGTGACTATCCTCGATCTACTGTTTCATTGCGGTAAAGGGGCGCACCGCTATATGCGCTATGTGACTCCATGAAACTTTCTATTGTTGCGACCCTGTACCAATCGGCACCCTATCTCATCGAGTTCTATGAGCGCGCCAGTAGCGCCGCGAGAACGCTCTGTGAGGATGAGTATGAAATCGTTTTTGTCAACGATGGATCACCAGACAATAGTCTAGCGCTTGCAATTCAACTGACGGAAAAAGATCCGCATGTGAGCGTAGTCGATCTTTCCAGGAATTTCGGTCATCATAAGGCGATGATGACTGGCCTTTCCCACACAAAAGGAGAGAGAATATTTTTAATCGATAGTGACCTTGAAGAAGATCCAGAATGTTTGATCAGTTTTTCTCAGCAAATGGAGCGCGAGGCTTGTGATGTGGTCTACGGTGTTCAGGAGAAACGTAAAGGAAGTTGGTTTGAGCGCTGGAGTGGACAATTGTTTTACCACTCTTTCCGGGCACTCACCGGATTGGCGATACCAATCAATATCGTTACTGCGCGATTGATGACCCGACGTTATGTAGAGGCACTGCTGCGCCACCAGGAGAGGGAGGTGTTTCTAGCGGGCCTTTGGTATATCACTGGCTTCGAACAACGCCCCCAAACAGTTACGAAGCACCATAGCAGCGCTACAACCTATACGTTCCGCAAAAAGGTATCCGTGCTGGTCAATTCGGTTACCTCCTTTGGAAATGCACCACTAATCGGTATTTTTTACATCGGCGCATTTATATCAATCTTGGCCGTGTTTTATATCGCCTATCTCGTCATAAACCGGATATTTCTTGCTACACCGCTCGTTGGCTGGACATCGGTTATTGCCTCTATCTGGTTACTTGGCGGGATGATAATCTTGTTTATGGGGATTATCGGCATCTACCTCTCGAAGATATTCTCTGAAACCAAGCAACGTCCCTATACAATAGTGAGGCATATTTATGCAAGGCACCAGCGTTGATTTACTCAATGAGATTGCCTGCTACTATTCAGAAAAACTTGCGCAGTATGGCAAGACCCCAAGGGGTGTTGATTGGAACGGCACAGAGAGCCAATCGCTACGTTTTGAGCAACTCTGCAAGATCATTGCGGATACAACGACATTTTCGCTGATTGATCTTGGGTGTGGTTATGGTGCGCTGCTTGACTTTGTGCTCGAACGATATCCGTTATCTTCCTACTTGGGAGTAGACATCTCAGAGGATATGATTCGTGCCGCGACACATCGCTGTACTGGACACTCTCGGGCACGGTTTATAACTGCCGCCGAGCCAGACGGAATAGCGGACTATGTCATTGCAAAGATCGGAAGACACACGTCTGAACTCC
>CAIRSR010000184.1 GCA_903881315.1 uncultured Thiotrichales bacterium
AACCGATTGAACCCGCAGGTCGTTAAATTTTGGCAATGCGGTAACGGCCAGGATGCCGAGAATAACAATCACCATGATCAGTTCGATTAAGGTAAAACCAGATTCTTTATTCATAGCCCCTCTTAACTAAGGCATAGAAGATATCGGTAACTCGCAAAGAAAAAATCTAATCATGGTCTTACGCAATACCAAGATCCATCTCATCGCTGACCCGCATGGCGTCAGTAACCGTCGCTCGCCCACGCACGACCAGTTCAGCCGCATGGTGACGAAGCGTGTGGCTACCGAGCTGCTGATTCGCGAGCTGCACAAACTGGTGCACATCCTTGCGGGTCGCCGATTCTACCAGGATTGGCGTCATTTCCAACATCTCATACACCCCAATCCGCCCCTGGTGGCCGGTTCCGTTGCAGTGTGAGCAGCCTTGCCCGTGCACATAGCGGGGTGCCTCCATCCCTTCCCCGAGGCTCTGGCGCATCCAGTCTTCCTCGTGCGGCTTTGGCGTATATGGCACCGCACAGGTCTCACAGACTAGCCTCACCAGGCGTTGCGCCATGACAACGCGCAGCGATGAGGCAATCATAAAGGCAGGTATTCCCATGTCGAGCAGGCGCACTGGGGTGCTTGCCGCATCATTGGTGTGCAGCGTCGATAATACCAGATGGCCAGTAACCGCCGCACGGAGCGCAATCTCGGCGGTATCTTGGTCACGGATCTCTCCGACCAGGATGATGTCTGGATCCTGACGCAGGGCGGCACGCAACACCCGCGAGAAGGTTAGGTCTATCTTCTCATTCACCTGCACCTGATTGATGCCGGGCAGGCGATATTCCACCGGATCCTCGACCGTGATCACCTTATTGCCGATGGTGCTGACCTCGCTTAAGGCCGCATAGAGGGTTGTGGTCTTACCGCTGCCGGTCGGGCCGGTTACCAGCACCATCCCGCTCGCTTGTTGCAGGGCGCGGCGAAAGCGTTGCAACATCTGTGGTGGCATACCGATGCGCTCTAGGCGGAGCAACTCGGTCTTTTGATTGAGCAGACGCATCACTACCGACTCGCCATATTGGGTCGGCATGGTCGAGATACGCACGTCGATGGCCTGGTTGCCTGCGCGAACATTAAACCGCCCGTCCTGGGGCAGGCGCTTCTCTGAGATATCGAGACCCGACACGAGCTTGAGGCGCAACACCAGGGTTTGCGCAATACGCACATCGGCCTCGGTCTGGAGGTGGAGAACCCCGTCAATGCGAAAGCGGATCTGGAGCTTACTTTCTTGGGGCTCGATGTGAATATCAGAGGCCAGGATCTTTAAGGCATCCTCGAAGATGCTCTGGAGCAGGCGTGCAACCGGTGCCTCTTCCCCCCCTTGCTGTGCGCCCGCAACGATGCCGAAATCGACCGCGTTGTCGCTAACCTCGGCGGTGAGTTCTTGGGCGAGCCCCTTGATCTCATCAGTGCGCCGATAGACGCGGTCGATTGCCTGGAGCAAGACCCCTTCGCACACCACGGCAAGATCGATATCGCGGCGCAACAGGCGCGTGATCTCGTCAAAGGCAAACAGATCGGTCGGATCGGCCATACCGATGAGTGTGCGGTTGCCGCGATCCTCAAGCGCCAGTGCTCGCCACCGTCGCGCCTGGGTCTCGGGTAGGCGCTGTACTACCTGCGCATTGATCTGATGGTATTTCAGGTTGACGTAGGGGATCTTTAGCTGGCCGGCAAGCGCCTGCGCAATCTGTTCTTCGGTGAGCAGCCCACGCTCTACCAATACTCGACCAAGCCGCCGACCACTACGCTGCTGTTCCTCCAGCGAGGTGCGCAACTCATCCGGAGTGATGAGCTTTTGCTGAACGAGGATATCGCCGAGACGGAATTTCTCGACCTTGGTTTTTAAGAACATAGGCGCGTAAAAATTTTTAGCGATAATGCTACAATGTTTTCAATCGACCCGGACGAAACGTCCATCCTGAGGGGGGAGGCTACCATGGGCGTTGGTGATATTGCTAGCGTCGCAACCAGCATGAGCGAGGCACGCACCCAGACTGCGGTCGGCGTGACGGTGTTGCGCAAGAGTATGGACATCGATCAAGAGACTGCTGCGGCGCTGATTGGCATGGTGAGTACGCCACCCACGAGTGCGGCGGGCACCTACCCCATCGCCAACATTGGTCAGAATATCAACATCACAGCGTAAGACGACAAGCGGCGCACGGTAGGTTTATCCCCACGACAGACTCTCCCCCTGGACTCTCCACGATCTACATGGGTTTCATTGCGGAATGGCTTGATAAGCGGGTAAGGCGATGGTTGCGTGCGCGTGGTCTGTCCGTCGTTACGACCCCAGCAGAAATCCCTCCCGAGACGCCTGCAACAATCGCCCGCGCCTTCCTTGAAGGTGCGCGAGATCTGTTGTTGCGCGGCAAACATGCCCCTGCAGTTGTATGTCTCCGTGACGCGCTTGCCGCCGATGCTGCAGCGGTTCTCGCAATTGCGCCCACGTTTACGGCGGACAATGGCGGTATCGTTGCCGCTTGTTTGCAGTCTTGTCTGGCAGACAGTGACGTAAGCCCTCCGACTGACCCAACCGTTATCTCGGTAATCATCTGTAGCCGTGACGATGCGCGATTTGATGCGGTTTGCGCTGAATACGAGCGCGTCCTGGCTGGCGGCCCCTGCGAGATCATTCGGATTCCTGATGCCCGCTCTCTCACCGAAGGCTATAACCGAGGATTCATACAGAGTCGCGGCGAGGTTGTTATCTTTAGTCACGATGATATTCGCTTTCTGACTGCCAATATTCGCGCTGAACTCGTGGCGGCCCTGGACGAGTTCGATATGGTGGGTGTCGCGGGGGCGACACAATTGGCTGGCCCCACCTGGTTTTCGTGTCTGCCTGAATATCGCCGCGAGTTGGTCTGTTACCCGCCGAGTAGCCGTAGCGGAGAATGTCTATGTAGCATGGATGGGCCACAGGACGAACGCTGGTAGGTACTGGTCTAGTTTGATTCCTGCTTCAACCGCATGAATATGCTATACTATTCTCTAAATACATGAATATCAGATATTCTTGGTAATTTTTGTGAGGTAAATCTATGTTGAGCAGA
>CAIRSR010000185.1 GCA_903881315.1 uncultured Thiotrichales bacterium
CTTGATGGTCTTTCGAAGCGCCATCTTAAACGGGTTCCTTGGTTCTTATTTTCTACTGTAGAGAACTCGAATCCCCTATCTCTGGGTATGGGATTTGTTTATGCCTGGCTTTCTTGGATGGATAGACGGTCGAGTAGTAGCACTCTTCAGGCACTGCTGCATAATTTCTTGCTGCATTATCCTCAGCCAGTGGAGTTTTGGGGGAGGGAGATTGCAATTCGACTGCGTCGGAATGTGCGTCCGGCGGTTAGGGCTTTATGGGAACGGTGTGTACGGTTTAAGTTGTTAGATGTGGACGGCCCGCAGGCGTTTGCTTCGCGTCTTTATCAGGCTGACAGTACTTTTCATGATCTGTGTATAGAAATGGGCTTTTCCGGTGATATTAGCCAACATGGGTTTATACGTGAGGCTCTTAATTATCTGCTATTATTATTAGACAGTCATGCCGATAAAGATGGGCTTTCTATAGGCCAACTGCAGACATTGCTCCACGGTTTGCGTGATCAACAGGGTAACTTGCAGCGCATATCAAGCGACTTTTCATCTCGATTGGCAACTGCTCTTTTGCAACCATATCAGACGAGACGGGCAGATCGCCAGCACCGCACCTTTTTGCGTGATTTCTTCCTTACCTATTTAGGCGATCCTCGGGTTACTCCTGCTGCCTGGCTAAAGGTGGACAAAAAGTCTAGGGAGGTGATGCTGGGCTGGTTGGCAGGAACGTACACCCATATAGGTGACGAGCGCTTCAGAATGTTTCTTAACGAAGTGTCAAAACAATTGCCGAAAATGGAAGACGATTTACACAGAATTAAATTAGGTAATATTGCTTCTGCTGCGCCTTACGTCCGTGGTATATTGCATGGGCTTCATTCTATTGCCGGAGTTGCGAAATTCTTTGGGCTGCAGGATGTGATCGATGAAAGCGCTAGGCTTGAAACTCTGCTTGCCGATGCTCAGAATGGCATACCTACGCCGGAAATTATTGAGACAATTCTGGTTGGTTTTGTTGATTTGCGTAACTTGATCGAGGAAATACCTGGCATTGCGATACCGCAGATGATTGGATAATTTTAACTTGGTATTGTGAATATCTATAGCATTGGGTTTTTACTTTCTATTATTCTCGAACTAGCTATTCAGGGAGTATGAGGGTTAGAATCATCAATTATGATTCCGATTGCGGGTTGCAGATCATTGTCCGTCGAGAGTAGTTAATGGTGTGCTGAGTATATAGCCAACCGATTTTCTATGAGGGGCCCCATTGCGAGAAGTGATGCGATGTTGTAGTATTGCATGTCATCTTAGATGGTCGGATTTGGTCAGCGTAAGGTGTGGTTAGGTAGATGTTACTCTGAAAAAGTCTTTAGGATGCACACTCCATGGCGACCTGTGCCGGTCTCCCGCAACGATATGCCGTGAACCCCGTCAGGTCCGGAAGGAAGCAGCGGTAACGGCGGATGCGTGTGCCGGGTTATGTCTGACACAGGGCGCCACCCCTTCTGGCCAGCCCATCAGAACCGGACAGCCTTGTTCAGGAGGGCAGGACAGTGGCGTATCAAGTTCTAGCGCGTAAGTGGCGTCCACGAAGCTTTGCGGAAATGGTGGGGCAAGAGCATGTCCTGCGTGCGCTTAGTCATGCCCTGGACTCTGGAAGAGTTCATCATGCTTTTCTTTTTACGGGAACGCGAGGCGTTGGTAAGACAACTATCGCACGGATTCTTGCTAAATCTCTGAACTGTGAGCGAGGTGTTAGTTCACGGCCCTGTGGAGTTTGCTCTGCGTGTCGTGAGATCGATGAAGGGCGTTTCGTGGATCTCATAGAGGTGGATGCTGCGTCTCGCACAAAAGTGGAAGAGACTCGCGAGTTATTGGAAAATGTTCAGTATACGCCGACCTTTGGTCGGTATAAGGTGTATCTTATTGATGAGGTGCATATGTTTTCCAAGAGCAGTTTCAACGCAATGTTGAAAACGCTTGAGGAGCCGCCGCCCCACGTTAAATTTTTGCTCGCAACGACTGATCCGCAGAAATTGCCAGTCACAATATTGTCGCGTTGCTTGCAATTTAATTTACGTAGTCTTTCTCTGCCGCTTATCCGCAATCAATTGGCGTATATTTTGAATGCGGAAGAGATCCCTTTCGAGGAGGTGGCTCTGCGTGAATTGGCGCGTGGTGCCGATGGCAGTATGCGTGATGGGTTGAGTCTTCTTGATCAGGCGATTGCGTATGGTGGTGGAAAGGTATTGGTAGATGATGTTTATGCCATGCTCGGTAGTCTGTCTCGTGATCTGGTGTATCCGTTAATAGATGCTATTGTTGTTGGTGATGCTGCTGCCTTGTTGGCGTCCCTGGACAATCTGGCTTCACGCTCGCCTAACTGGAGCGATTTGCTTGGCGAGATAATTGGATTGTTGCAGAGAATTGCGATTGCGCAATTTGTTCCTGAGGCAGTAGATGACAATCTTGGGGATCGCGAACGAATTCTTGGTTTAGCAAAGCGGATGACGATTGAGGATGTGCAACTGTATTACCAGATTGGTCTGTTGGGTCGGCGTGATATTTCCTTCGCACCCGATCTGCGTTGTGGTTTCGAAATGATTATGTTGCGTATGCTTGTCTTCAGACCACTCCCGGATGGTGAATTTGGTTGTGCTTCCTTTTCCCTTTCGGATTCAGGACGGGTTGGTTCCACCTATAAGGGGATTTCTTTATCAAATCTGGATACTGAAACGAAGCGGTCTCTTCAGGCTGATTCATCGCCTCCTATGCCACTATCGTCACAGGAGCTGCTCTCTGCGCCGAGAGAGGAGGATGTGACACCCCTACCTGTTAATGAGACTTTTTTTGTGAGCGATAAGGGAGGGAAGCGGCGGGGCCGAATTGAATCTCAAGTGGTTGATAATGTGGTATCGTTGCCAACATCTGCTGAAATTGCAGCGGAAGGGTTCATTTCATCTACAAGTATTGAGTGGTCACAGTTGGTTGAGCGACTTGGGCTTTCAGCAAATAACCGACAATTGGCGATACATTGTTCATTACAACGAGTAGATGGTTCTACGTTGTATTTGTTACTGGATAAAAGCAAATCTTTTCTTTTAAATAGAAGCAGGGAACGGATGGTTGAGGAGGCGGTGCAGAAGCATCTTGGTGCAGAGATGCGTATTGTTTTTTCTACTGCCGCGAATCTGGCAGATGTTTCTTCGTCGAGTGATACCACTCCTGCTCAACTTCTTGAGATCCGTCAGCAGGAGAGGGATGCGAACGCACGACTTTCTATTGATAGCGATCCTTGTGTGCGAACATTTCAAGAGACGCTTTCTGCTGAAGTAGATATTGCATCCATTCGCCCTGCCGATGGATGAGACTAGCAAAGATATATTGTGACCTAGATTTGTTAACCACCAATTTGAGGAGTAGCGCAGTGAGAGGCCCACTTGCAAATATTATGAAGCAAGCCCAGCAGATGCAGAACAGTATGCAAAAGGTTCAAGAAGAAGTTGCCTCCATGGAAGTTAATGGTCAGGCAGGTGGTGGGATGGTTGTTGTTGTCATGAATGGGAAACACGAGGTTCGTAGGGTTCAGATTGAGGCTGAGCTGCTCAAGGAAGATAAAGAGATGTTAGAGGATCTTATTGCTGCAGCGGTCAATGACGCCAGTCGTAAGGCAGAACAATTGATGTCTGAACGAGTGGCGGCTTTAACGGCTGGTATGGGTTTGCCTGCCGGTTTGAAGCTTCCGTTTTGATTTCTTAATGCCTCACGGTCGTTAATTAATATCTCGCGGAGGTGGGTCGTGTCTAGTCAGAGTAAAGAAAACAAGGCCACAATCTCCGATTACCTTAAAACTCTTCCCCAATACCTTATGCCGCAACGTTGGTTGTCGCAGGGGGTGCATCGTATGACGCGATGTGATTGGCCGCTTGCCAAGAATCTGATGATCCGACTCTTCATTCGGTATTATCAGGTGAACATGGGGGAGGTGTTGTGTCAGGATCCAGAATCATACGATGACTTTAATGGGTTCTTCACGAGGACATTGCGGCCAGGCGTACGCCCGATTGCCAAGGATCCGGATGCTGTCATATCGCCCGTTGATGCGCGGGTTAGTACTATTGGTGTGGTGTCGGAACGTACGATGTTTCAGGCGAAAGGGCATGGATATTCTTTAGATGCTCTGTTGGGTGGTGAATCTGAATGTGCGGAGCGTTTTCTCGGGGGTTGTTTTGTTACGCTTTATCTTTCGCCGCGTGATTATCACCGTATTCATATGCCGATCGCGGGTCGTTTGCGTAAAATGATTTATGTGCCAGGGCGATTGTTTGCTGTAAACGAGAGTGCTGTTCGAGTAATACCAGAGCTATTTGCGCGTAACGAGCGTGTTGTCGCCATATTCGATACCGTCGTTGGCCCAATGGCGATTATTCTGGTTGGTGCGTTATTTGTTGGCAGTATTGAAACAGTATGGGCTGGTGAGGTGACATGTTCTGGTGGTGAAAGTCGCGAGGTATGGCACTATCCAGAGGTTGGAAGCGATTCGATTACTTTGGGAAAGGGAGTAGAGATGGGGCGTTTTAATATGGGGTCGACGGTGATACTTCTTTTTGGGGCGGGTGCTGTTGCGTGTGAGAGTACAATTTCTTCAGGAGGAGTGCTGCGCATGGGGGAGCGACTTGGGACACAAGCGGGTCTTCCGCATTCTAAATAGAAATCTTTTCTGATTTCCTGTCGGTGAAATTGAGGAGAATTATGGGGCTTGCTAAGCGTGTTATACCTTGCCTTGATGTAGATCGGGGGCGTGTAGTGAAGGGCATTCGTTTTGTCGAGATTCGTGATGCTGGCGATCCGGTAGAGGCAGCGCGACGTTACGATGAGCAAGGTGCTGATGAATTGACTTTTCTTGATATTACGGCGAGTAGTGATGGGCGTGAAACAATGGTTCAGGTGGTTGAGGCTGTAGCGAGTCAGGTTTTTATTCCATTGACTGTGGGTGGCGGTATACGTACCCTTGATGATATTCGCCGCATGTTGTCTGCTGGCGCTGATAAGGTTGCGATTAATACTGCGGCTATTTTTAATCCTGATTTCGTGCAAGCGGCTGCTACGCGATTTGGTTCTCAATGTATTGTAATTGCGATTGATGCTAAACAGGTTTCGGTAAATCCAAAGCGCTGGGAGATATTTACCCATGGTGGGCGTCGTTCTACGGGGCTGGATGCGGTAGAGTGGGCACGGAGGATGGTTGGCTTGGGAGCTGGAGAAATTTTATTGACGAGTATGGATCGAGATGGTACTCGGGATGGTTTCGATCTTGCATTAACCCGCTCGATCTCCGATGCTGTGGAGGTTCCGGTAATCGCCTCTGGTGGTGTTGGTAATTTAGGGCATTTGGTTGATGGAGTCATTGATGGGCACGCGGATGCGGTGCTGGCTGCCAGTGTTTTCCATTTTGGAGAATATTCGATTGCGGAAGCAAAACGGGCGATGGCAGCGAGAGGAATTGAGGTGCGATTGTCGTAGTGTGGCTGTCATAAGGATTGGCAGGTGCGATGATGGAATATAGCGTACTTACCTAAATGAAAGGGAGCTCGTGAAAATTATCCTGTGCATAGCGATCCTACATTTCTGTGTTTCCCGGGAATCACTGAAGGGATTAATGGTGCCGACTTGTTCGCGCTATTTCAAAGTCCTATTGTGTCTACATGATAAATGAACATTCGAACGGCTACATCTTCTGATATTGAGACCTTGGTTGGTATTGAAGAACGTGCTTTTGATCCAACAGATAGACTTTCTCGGCGGAGTTTTCGTTATTTGCTTTCTAAAGCCCATGGCACTTTATTGGTCGCAGAAGAAAAGAAGTTGGTACGCGGCTACGCTGCGGTGTTACTGAATACGGGTACGGCGTTAGCGCGTCTTTATTCTTTTGCGGTAGACGAGGAGTACCGTAAGCGCGGGGTTGGAAACTCGCTATTGGCTGCCGCTGAGGATGTTGCTGAGAAATCAGATGGTGTGTGTCTTCGTACGGAAATACGTAAGGATAACGAGTCGGCTATTAGATTACTAAATCGTCGTGGCTATCGAAGGTTTGGGATATTGCTTGCCCACTATGACGATGATATGGACGCGCTGCGGTATGAGAAGACGGTAGTTTCTCCGCATGGCGAGAGTGTGTGGGTACCCTATTACCAGCAGACGATGGATTTTACGTGCGGGCCTGCGGCGCTTATGATGGCGATGCAGGCGCTTGATCCGGTCTTTACCTTAGATCGTAAATTAGAGACGCGGTTGTGGCGTGAGTCAACAACTATTTTTATGACTTCTGGTCACGGCGGTTGTGGCCCGTATGGTATGGCCCTTTCTGCTTATCATCGTGATTTTGATGTAGAAGTCTATGTTAATACAGCTACTTCTCTTTTTGTTGATTCTGTGCGTAGTCCAGAAAAGAAAGAGGTGATGCGTTTAGTGGAAGAGGATTTCCTAGAAGAAATTCGCGCTTGTTCCATTCTCGTACATGATAATGGTCTTAGTCTTGGAGAATTAGAAGAGCGATTCCGGAGTGGTTGGATACCCGTTGTTCTGATTAGTTCATACCGTATTTACCAAGAGAAGTTTCCCCACTGGTTGGTGGTGACAGGTTTTGATGATCGCTATATCTATGTGCATGATCCCCTAATTGAGCCAGAACGTGGAATTACCTTTGTGGATCGAGTGAATATGCCAATCCTAAAGAGGGAGTTTGAACGCATGACCCGTTATGGTAAGGTTGGCCAAAAGGCTGCCCTTTTACTCAGGAAAAGATCCACGACCGCTGAAGTACCTCCCTCGAGATCCGTGTCCTAAGATGCCTGCACATATCATCATCGTTGAGAATTCAAAGGATTGGCGTCAATGCTTTCCTGGCAACATTGTCGTATCTGCTAAGGATTATATTGCGCAGCATGATTATTTGAAGCTCAAAAATCTTAAGGTAATTAACCTTTGCCGTAGCTACCGATATCTATCGGTTGGTTATTATGTTTCATTGCTGGCTGAGGCGCGTCTGCATAAGGTAATCCCTTCGGTTCGTACCATCCTCGATCTTTCAAGCCGATCTATTTATGGGTTAGGAATTGGGGATCTAGATGAGCCGGTGCAAAAGTCTTTTGCGCGACGAGAGGGAGCGGAGGGAAAGGATCGTTTTGAGTTAGATATTTATTTTGGTACAGTGGATAATGCGGTTTTGCAAGATCTTGCCCAAGAGATTTTCGAGGCGTTTCCTTGTCCGTTGCTAAGGGTTGAGTTTCGTCTGCAAGGAAAGTGGCATATCTCTAAGATATCATCGGTTCCTCTTCATACTCTAGAGAAAATCGAAGAACCGAATTTTGTTGCAGGACTCAATGCCCACCTTGCCAAGCGCTGGCAGGAGCCAAAGCCGCGCACCGTTGCCCGTTATGATTTGGCTATTCTCCATAATCCTCAGGAGAAACAGCCGCCGTCTAATCGTCGTGCCTTACAGAATTTCGTGCGTGCTGGTAAGAAACTAGGTCTTGATGTTGAGCTGATTGGTAAGAAGGATTACTCGCGGCTAGCCGAGTATGATGCCCTGTTTATTCGGGAAACTACAGCGCTTAATCACTATACCTACCGTTTCTCGCGTCGTGCCCAAAGCGAGGGTATGGCCGTTATTGATGACCCTGAGTCAATTTTAAAGTGTACAAACAAGGTATACCTTGCTGAGCTTTTTAAAGCGCATCGAGTACCCATTCCGCGTACGGTAATTGTCCATAAGACGCAGATTGAAAGCCTAGAGGCTGAATTACAGTACCCCGTCGTATTAAAGATTCCTGATGGTTCATTCTCTAAGGGTGTGGTTAAGGCCAGTGATCTGAACGAAGTAAAAGAATATATCAGGACTCTTTTTAAGGATACTGATATTGTTCTTGCCCAAGAGTTTCTACCCACAGAATTTGATTGGCGCATCGGTATTCTGAATCGTACGCCAATCTATGCCTGTCAATATTTCATGTCTAACAAACATTGGCAGATCTATAAGCATGATGAGTTTGGACGTTTAGAAGGCGGTGGTTTTAGGACATTGCCAGTAGAGGATGCGCCGGAGGCTGTGACTCGAATTGCACGACGTGCGGCCAATCTTATTGGGGATGGCCTGTATGGCGTAGATCTAAAGGAAACTGAGCGGGGAGTTTATATCATTGAGATAAACGATAACCCTAATATCGATGCTGGCATAGAGGATTCTTATTTAAAAGGGGATTTGTACCGGATTATTATGGAAGAAATGGTGCGGCGGATGGAAAAGCTAAGCGGTAAATAGTCAATATGTCGAATGACCACCTTATCGCCCGAGATCTTGCACACCTGTGGCATCCATGCACACAGATGAAGGATCATGAATGGTTGCCGCTCGTACCGATACGAAGTGGGCAAGGGGTATGGCTGGAAGATTTTTCAGGTAAGCGTTATCTGGATGCGATTAGTTCGTGGTGGGTTAATCTCTTTGGTCATTGTAATCCTCGGATCAATGCGGCGTTAAAGAGGCAACTGGATACCCTAGAGCATGTTTTGCTTGCTGGTTTCTCTCATGAGCCTGCGGTTACTTTGGCAGAGCGTCTTGTCTCTCTCGCTCCCGCTGGATTAGAGCGTTGCTTTTATGGGGACAGCGGTTCATCGGCGATTGAGATTGCTATTAAGATGAGCTACCACTATTGGTGGAATAAGGGATTATTCAGGAAAAGGAGGTTTGTAACCTTATCGAATAGTTATCATGGCGAGACGTTGGGCGCGTTGGCGGTTGGTGATGTTTCCCTCTATAAGGATACCTATCAGCCTTTACTGATGGATGTCATTACCGTCCCGTCGCCGGATTGTTATTATCGTGCGGAAGGAGAGACATGTGCACAATATTCGGAAAGAAGATTTGCACTTATGGAGGACACACTGGCACGCCATGCCGATACCATTAGCGCCGTTCTGGTAGAACCCCTAGTGCAATGTGCGGGGGGGATGCGAATGTACGACCCTGTCTATTTACATATGCTTCGAACTGCCTGTGACCGCTATCAGATTCATTTGATTGCCGATGAGATTGCTGTTGGGTTTGGTCGCACTGGGACGCTATTTGCCTGTGGGCAAGCGGGTATCCGCCCTGATTTTTTATGTCTTTCTAAGGGACTGACGGGTGGTTATCTCCCGCTATCGGCAGTCCTTACCACTGGTGAAATATACCAAGCCTTCTACGCGGATTATCAACAGTTGAAGGCATTTCTCCATTCTCATAGTTATACGGGCAATCCATTGGCTTGTCGGGCGGCGTTGGCCTCGTTGGATATTTTTACCGAGGATAATGTGATCGAGGCCAACTATCAACTTGCTGCAACCATGATGGAGGCTGCGGCCCCACTTGCCGCCCATCCGCATGTTGCTGAGGTGCGCCAACGCGGGATGATCCTGGCAATAGAAATGGTGAAGGAAAAAGAATCACGCACACCCTATCCTTGGCAAGAAAGGCGCGGGCTCGCCGTTTATCGGTACGCACTAGAGCGTGGTGTGTTGCTACGGCCATTGGGCAATGTGGTCTATTTCATGCCGCCCTACGTGATTACCAAGGAAGAGATCTCTTTCTTGGTCGAGGTTGCTCGAGAAGGGATTAATCTTGCGACGAATACCTAGATTGTTCCTTTTTTTCCAACCTACCCCATCTTTTTCTGAGAAACAATAAGGCAGGGGAGGGGGAATGCCCTACGGCTCCCCAGCAAGACGAAAGCCGAGATCGTTCTTGCGGAAGTCGGGTGCGCTTGTTCCGCGAAACGCCGCTCGAACCCCAGGTGGGATAATGTCCCAACTGCCGCCTCGGTATACTCGAGCAGCATCGCTCACTGCTAGGCAGTGCAGTTCGCTCCCGTCATAGCGCTCGGAATACGTTGAGCAAGTCCACTGTCCTACGTTGCCCAGCATGTCATATAACTTCCATGGATTGGCTACGAATGAGCCGATTGGTGCGGTCTGCTGGCCGTCCCAACGGCTGCCGCAATCTGCGCAATTTGCGCGGTTGTGACCAACCGAGTTTCCCCAATAATACCGAGCAGTCGTTCCGGCCCGTGCGGCATATTCCCATTCTGCTTCGGTGGGAAGGCGGTATTGCTTTCCCGTCTGTAGTGATAGCCATTCGGTATAGGCGGTTGCGTCAATCCAATTTACATGGATGACGGGCCTTTTCCCGCGTCCCCAGCCTTGATCATTTGGTTTTTCTCGACCGGTAGCCTCAGTGAAGCGATCATATTCATCAAAGCTGACTGTATATTTGCCAATGCTAAAGGCATTGATGTGAACAAGGTGCTGGTTCTCGTTATCCATTCGTCCTGTTTCACTTTCAGGCGAACCCATCAGGAAAGTCCCGGCTGGTATCGGAATCATTTCGGGCAGATGCGCACTGACTGTCTCAGGTGTTCGTGGGGATGTTACCTCTTGGTGATGAACGGAAGGTGGCGCTAGTCGTTGTTGAGAGACTTGTCTTGGAAGAGATCCGAGATGCGAGGTAATGGGCTGTGAAGGTATTGCAAGAAATAGCCAACCAAAAGGTACTACAGTAGATAAGCGAGCCACCGAGAAAATCATGTGGCGACATACGTTCCTTTGAGGACGTTGTTGCTTTGTCTCATGCTCATGGAGCGCTGTGGCTGCCGCCTCTGCCTTGGCCTTTTTCTGCGCCATTTCTTCTTCAGAAAGGCGGATATATTCCTGACGGATATACTCTTTACGTTCTTGTTCTTCGATGGCCCGTTGCCGCTCTTTCTCCTCGGCTGCCTCCTTTTCTCGGGCAGCGGCTTCGGCGCTAGCCATCTTCCTACGCTTTGATTCTGCTGCGGCAGCCTTTCTCTTCTCGGTGGCGGCTTCAGCGGCGGCCTTTCTCCGCCGTGTCTTTTCTTCGGCGGCCTCTTTCTTAAGGCGAGCAGCCTCCTCGGCAGCCTCTTTTTTGAGACGTGCGGCTTCTTCTGCGGCTGCCCTTTTTTGGCGTGCGGTTTCTAGGGAAAGGCGTATCGATTCCTGACGAATACGTTCCTTGCGCTGTGCTTCTTCTATAGCCCGTAGTCTTTCGGCCTCTTCGGCGGCTGCTTTCTGACGGGCAGCTTCTTCGGCAGCAGCCTTTTTTATCCTGGCAACCTCTTCGGCAGCGGCCTTTCTTTTGCGGGCGGCTTCCTCGGCGGCGGCCTTTCTTATGCGTACTTTTTCTTCGGCTGCTTCTTTCTTGAGGCGGGCAGCCTCCGCTGCGGCTTCTTTCCTCAGGCGTGCGACTTCTTCGGCTTCCGCCTTCCTTCCTTGTGCGGCCTCTTCGGTCAGGCGTAATTTCTCCTGACGAATACGCTCTTTGCGCTCCGCCTCCGCAATCACTCGCCTAATTTCGGCCTCCCGAGCGGCGGCCATTTCTTCTGTAGCCTGCCGGATTGCTGCCTCTTTTTCTGCGTGTTCGGTAGCGAGTGTTTGGATCTCTCCGCGCAGGAGGGATTGGTTCCTCAGCGTTTGTTGGAGGAAGTAGTCAAAGGTGCGTACGAGCAAAAGGGCGGTTCGCCCTTCTGGGTCAGTGAGGAGGCGGGTGAGGTGGGGATAATCGTCGCCGAGATTGGCGGATGGTGCGAGCAAAAGGGCGCGTGTCCTTCCATCCCTTGCTAGCGGTGTTGTGTCCGCGAGCGTGAGGTCTCGGCCAGTTGCGAAGCGTACTTCTAACAGACCAGCGAGACGGGCCCCTTTTAATTCAGAATGACAGCCGCGTCGCAGTTCCCGACCGAGCGTCTGCGCCCATTCCTTCATTGGGTCAAGGGCTTCGCGGTCGATGCCGCGTACGCGACGTTTTATCAGCCAACCCATCAGGGGGGCATCCGCAAGCGCGAGATCCATGACGAGCCAGGTTTTGGTATTGGCCTCGCGGAGGGTATTGGCCAAGGTCTGGGCTGGGTTGGAGACCGCGTGCTCGATCCATTCGGCAGCACACTCCCTATCCTCGCCCAATGCAGCATACAAAACCTGCTCCAAGGCAATGGTGGCAAGCCTGGTTGCGAGGTTCTGTTGCGGTGGGGGCATGGATTCTGGTCTCGTACGGTATAACCGCATACTAAACGATTGAGGAAATGATATAAATGGTGATAGCTTGCTTGGTGGCTTTAGGATCGGTTCTGCGGTTTGGTTTGACTTGTCGTTACAGGAAGGCTAGGTTGCAGAAGCGCAACTTTTTAAGGAGTGGCCAGCGAAAGTCGTTGTTCCTAAAGAGGATCGTCGTACTGGAAACGAATCGCCTAGTAAGAGATAATTGACTGTATAACTAGACAATAGTGATCCCTTCCAAGCGCATAATTCCACGCTGGTTGGGGTGTATCTAGATCCTAGGCATTAGGTTCTGAGTGGTAGTTACGCTGCGTCATAAATTTTGTTATGCGTGGTCTCTGATTAACAATCACCCAATCAGTATGCGATATGCTGTGTTTTTCGCGTCTAAGCCTCCCGGGACATCCTGCCTCAGGGCTGTTGGCTGTTGGTTTACGTTGCTGCGCAAGGGCATCAAGAAATATTTTTTCTGATCCTTTGTCAGCAGCGGTGGAACCCCTATATGATCCGACTTTGTCTGCACCATAAGGTTTTATTATGACCACACACCCAAAACTGATTACCCTCGAAGGCAATGAGGCCGCCGCGTATATCGCACACCTGACCAATGAGGTGATCGCGATCTATCCCATCACTCCCTCATCCACCATGGGGGAACTGGCGGATGAGTGGACCTCCCAAAGTCGCCAGAACCTTTGGGGGAGTGTGCCCCAGGTCATCGAGATGCAGAGCGAGGCTGGGGCTGCTGCTACTGTCCACGGTGCCCTCCAGGCCGGAACCTTGGCCACGACCTTTACGTCGTCGCAGGGGCTGCTCCTGATGATCCCAACCATGTACAAGATCGCTGGGGAATTAACCCCGACGGTGTTTCATGTGGCGGCACGCTCGCTTGCCCATGCGGCACTCTCGATCTTTGGTGATCACAGTGACGTGATGGCAGTCCGCAGTACTGGTTTTGCCCTCCTTAGCGCCTGCTCGGTGCAAGAGGTGATGGACACGGCTCTCATCGCCCAGGCGGCGACCCTAGAAGGGCGGGTTCCCATCATTCACTTCTTTGATGGTTTCCGCACCTCCCACGAAGTGGCCAAGATAGAGCAGGTTTCGCGTGAGACAGCGCGAGCGATGATTGATGATGAGTGGATCTTAGCCCACCAGCGGCGCGCTTTGTCACCCGATTACCCGGTCATTCGCGGCACTTCGCAAAATCCTGATGTCTCCTTCCAAGTCCAGGAGACCGTGAATCCTTGGTATGACCGGATGCCCGCCGTGGTGCAGAAGGCGTTTGACTCCTTTGCTGCCCTCACTGGACGCCAGTACCGTCTGTTTGAGTACCGTGGTGCCCCCGATGCCGAACGGGTCATCATCTTGATGGGATCAGGCACTGAAGTGGTCGAAGAGACCGTGAACCACCTTACTGCCCACGGCGAGAAGGTGGGTATGATTCGGGTACGTCTGTATCGGCCATTCTCTCCTGTCCACCTGTTGGCTGCCCTGCCGAGTACGGCCTTGTCGGTTGCGGTGTTGGATCGCACCAAAGAGGTTGGGGCCGATGGTGAGCCTCTCTATAAGGATGTGGTCACTGCCGTTGCCGAGGCATGGAACAACGGAACGACCAACTTTGCCCGCTTGCCGCGTATTGTTGGCGGTCGCTATGGGTTGTCGTCGAAAGAGTTTACCCCGGCGATGGCGAAAGGCGTGTTCGATGAGCTATTGAAGCAAGCGCCAAAGAACCACTTTACGGTAGGTATTGATGACGATGTAACCCATTCTAGTATTTCGTACGATCGCCATTTCCGTACCGACTCCTCCGAAGAGGCTGTGAGTGCGGTCTTTTATGGTTTGGGTTCGGACGGTACGGTGAGTGCCAACAAGAATACGATCAAGATTCTTGGGGAGAGTAGCCAGTCTGCTTCTGGGGTGGGTGGAGAAAGGCCACTGGATGTGGCGGATGAACAATATGGCCAGGGCTATTTCGTCTACGATTCCAAGAAAGCTGGTGCGATTACGGTTTCTCACTTGCGGTTTTCACCAAAACCCATTCGTGCCCCTTACCTGATCGGTAGTGATGAGGCGCGTTTTGTTGGTTGTCACCAACCGGTGTTTCTCGAACGCTACAATGTCTTAGAGAAGGCGGCACCAGGGGCCGTGTTCTTGCTGAACAGTCAGTATGCTCCCGAAGAGGTTTGGGACAGTCTACCGCGCTCCCTACAAACAACGATCATAGAGAAAAAGATTGCGCTGTGGGCAATCGACGCCTACGGTGTTGCTGGGCAGGCAGGCATGGGGCGACGCATTAACACCATCATGCAGACCTGTTTCTTTGCAATCTCCGGGATACTTCCTCAGGATAAGGCGATTGAACGCATTAAGAAGGCGGTTGAGAAGACCTACGGGAAACGATCGCGCTCGGTGGTAGAGAGCAATTTCGCGGCTATCGATAAAACCGTTATCGCCCTACACAAGATAGAATATCCGAATACCGTGACGAGTCGGTGGGACAGAACCTCTTCGCTACCGGCAGAGGTTCCCGATTTTGTTCGTTGTGTTACTGATGTGATTGCGAGTGGTTTCGGGGATTCGCTACCGGTTTCTCGGTTGCCGGTTGATGGTACCTGGCCGGTCGGTACGGCGCGTTACGAAAAACGCAATCTTGCGCTAGAGATTCCGGTCTGGGAAGAGAAGCTTTGTATTCATTGTGGCAAGTGTCCGCTGGTTTGTCCCCACGCGGCGATTCGGAGTAAGGTTGCGCGTCTCGAGGATCTGGCCGATGCCCCTGCGGGCTTTAAATATGTGCCGATCAAAGGAAAGGAATTCGAGAATGGTTTGCAGATAATGTATCAAGTCGCCCCTGAGGACTGTACTGGGTGCGGTTTGTGTGTCGAAATCTGTCCGGCGCGTGATAAAACCGAGGTACGTCGTAAGGCGCTCAATATGTTTCCACAACCGCCGTTACGTGAGCGTGAGCGTCAGAACTGGGAGTATTTCTTACAATTACCCGAATACGATCGGCGTAAGGTTAAGGAAACAACCATTAAGGGGGCGATGCTCTTCCAACCGCTCTTTGAATTTTCTGGTGCGTGCGTCGGCTGCGGTGAAACGCCTTATGTAAAACTCACAACGCAACTGTTTGGTGATCGGATGGTGATCGGCAATGCGACCGGTTGTTCGTCCATTTACGGCGGTAATCTTCCTACCACCCCGTATACTACCGACACGGCAGGTCGTGGCCCCGCCTGGAGCAATTCGCTTTTCGAGGACAATGCAGAATTTACGCTGGGGCTTCGGGTAGCCATTGACAAACAGGTTGAGCAGGCGCGGGCCTTGTTGATGATGCTGCGTGATCGGCTTGATGGCGTTTTGGTTGAGGGATTGTTGGGGGCTGTGCAAACGGATGAATCAGGTATTTATGAGCAGCGATTGCGCGTAGAGGTTCTGAAGGGTGCTTTGGCGAAGATAGACGACAGCGTAGCACGGCACCTAAAGAACATTGCCGATATTCTCGTGCGTAAGAGTGTTTGGGCATTTGGTGGCGATGGTTGGGCCTATGATATTGGTTTTGGTGGGCTTGATCATGTGCTTTCGTTGCAGCGCGATGTAAACCTGTTGGTATTAGACACCGAGGTTTATTCCAATACGGGTGGACAGACCTCTAAATCCACGCCGCTTGGCGCGGTTGCAAAATTCTCTGCCTCGGGCAAGCGCACGGCTAAAAAGGATCTGGCGCTGATAGCGATGGCCTATGGTCATGTCTATGTTGCACAGGTTGCGTTTGGCGCAAAGGATCAACAAACGCTACGCGCCTTCCTTGAGGCCGAGTCGTATCCTGGGCCTTCGTTGATTCTTGCTTACAGTCCGTGTATTGCGCACGGTGTTGATATGACGCGCAATCTTTCTCAGCAGGAATTGGCGGTAGACAGTGGGCACTGGCCGCTGTTCCGTTTTGACCCACGGCGTGCAGAAAAGGGAGAGGCCCCACTCGTTCTTGATTCCAAGAAGCCCTCTATTCCCTATCGGGATTTTGTCTCCACCGAGGCGCGTTTCAATATGTTGTTCCGCAGTCACCCAGAGGAGGCTGAGCGATTCTTGACCCAGGCGCAGGCAGCGATTCATTTGCGCTTCCGTCGTTATGAGCAGCTCGCTGGGCTTTAGTGACACTGCGAAACAATGATCTCATGAACCAGAGGATTGATACCGTGGATATTAGTACCAACTACCTTGGTATTCCGCTCAGGAATCCCCTAGTCCCATCTGCCAGTCCGCTGTCGCACAGTGTAGATACTGCGCGACAACTCGAAGACGCTGGGGCTGCTGCCATTGTTATGTATTCTTTGTTTGAGGAGGAGATCCTTGACGAGGAGCAGGCGCTTACCCGTTTCTTGCGTCACCAGGATATTGGTGATCCAGAAGCGAGTAGTTATCGTCCGGTGCCTGCGGCATTTAAGAGTGCCGTAGAGCGTTATCTGGATCAGCTTGCGTTATTAAAGGCCCGTCTTGCGATTCCGGTGATTGCGAGTTTGAATGGCGTGACTCGTGGGGGATGGATCCGGCTTGGGAAGGACTTGCAAGAGGCGGGCGCGGATGCGCTGGAATTGAACGTCTATCATATCTCGACCGATCCGGCAGAATCGGCGGCGGATGTTGAGAACCGTTATCTCGAGTTTCTCCATGATCTCATTAGTCAGGTGAGCATCCCCGTTGCTGTAAAGATTGGCCCGCAATTTAGTGCGTTGCCGAATTTTGTGAGGCGCCTCGAAACAGCGGGAGCGGCTGGGGTTGTGATGTTTAATCGCTTCTATCATCCGAATATCGATCTCGAGACCCGTCAGGTGGTGCCGAGTATGGTCTTATCTACCCCGGCTGAATCGTTACCGGCGATGCGGTGGATCGGTATTCTCCGTAATCAAGTGAGTCTATCCTTGGCTGCTACGGGTGGTATTCACGCGGCGGGTGATGTCATCAAGATGGTGTTGGCGGGGGCTGATATAACACAATTGTGTAGTGTGCTATTGCAGCGTGGGCCTGCCCATCTCGCGAAGATTCTTGCTGAGCTAGAGGATTGGATGGTTCAGAATGAATACAGTTCACTAACCGAGATGAAGGGAAGTGTGTCTCAGAAGAAGGCGATTAATCCAGCGGCCTTTGAACATGCCAATTATTTGCAGGTGTTGGATACCTATATCTCGAGTCGTCGTGGCGAGAGGTAGGGCGAGATTTTTCTTACCCTAAGTTACAGAAGCCCTCCCCTTTTGCGAACGCAGAGAGGGGAGGGCGCTCTCGTCGCTACAACCTGAGTTCGGGAGTATTCTGCACTCAGAAGCGGTTGTCTCTGTTGGGTGTACCGTTTTGCAGTCACACAGGAGTGTGCTGTGTTGATTGATGAACCTCTGGGCGCTAATGCAGTGCGCCTGTTCGCTATGAACCTCTCTGTCGCTTGATATGCTAACCCATGTCGACGTCATGCCCCAGGTGATGGGCGTCCTGAATGTCACCCCCGATTCCTTCTCTGACGGTGGGCGCTACGTGACTGTTGCGGCGGCGGTCGATCGAGCTGCCTGCATGGTCGCTGAGGGTGCCGCTTTTATCGATGTCGGTGGTGAATCCACCCGACCGGGTGCGCCGCCAGTCTCCGCCGCAGAGGAGTTGGAACGGGTAGTGCCGGTGCTGGAGGCGCTGCGCGGTCGTTTCCCGGTCACCCTTTCGGTCGATACCAGCAAGCCCGAGGTGATGGTTGCGGCCCTTGCGGCTGGTGCGTCCCTGCTAAACGATGTACGCGCCCTGTGTCTACCCGGAGCGCTGGAGGTGGCTGCCAAGAGCAATGCCCGCATCTGTCTCATGCACATGCGCGGGGAGCCCGCTACCATGCAGCGCGACCCCCACTATGACGATGTGGTGGCCGAGGTTGGGGTCTTTCTGGCAGAGCGGGTGGCTGCCTGCGAAGCGGCGGGCATCGCGCGGGCGCGTTTGCTGGTTGACCCGGGTTTTGGGTTCGGTAAGGCTCTGCAGCACAATCAGTCTCTTTTGCGTCGCTTGCCGGTCTTGGTCGAATCGTTGGGACTGCCGATATTGGTTGGGTTATCACGCAAGTCGATGATCGGGGTCATGCTTGGGCAAACGCCCGGGTCGGTCGCGAGTCGTCTGCATGGCAGTCTCGCGCTGGCCGTCATCGCTGCGTGGCAGGGTGCCAGCATTGTGCGCGTCCACGAGGTAAAAGAAACCGTCGAGGTATTGCGCATCACTCATGCGGTGCGCACCGGCTCACAGTGACCCCTTGGGTTTCGTGGGTTACGCAAGGCCATGGGACGGGGACGCGCTCGCTCTCGCCCCTCTCCCGCAGGAGAGGGGGTTTAAGCGTAGCAAGGTGTATTCCCCACTCAAGCCAATTCGGATCCAAGTGGGTAAGTGGTGTTGCAAAGGCGCAAACCAGCCAGTCTATTTATCAGCATTGTCTTTGTCTGCTGCATTCTCTTTGTTACCAGCGTCGCCGCTATCTTGATCACCGCCATTCTGTTTTGCTTCTTCTGCTGCCTTTTTCTTTGCTGCTTCTGCGGCCTTTTGCTTTGCTTCTTCCTCTGCCTTCTTCTTTTCTTCCTCTTTCTTTTTCTCATCAGCCAGTTTCTTCTGGTCAATAGCACCATTGTCCGCCAGGAGTTTTGCGATGGACTCAGAGCCCGGACGCTGCGCTAGCGTTAGGGAGGACTGGCCGCGTGTATTTTTGAGATTAAGGTCTGCCCCCGCATCCATAAGCAAACGCACCGTGCGGATATCCCCCCGTGCTACGGCAATTAATAAGGCAGAATCTTGTGCATTATCGATTGCGTCCACTGAGGCTCCTGCCGCCAATAAGACGCGCATCGCCCCTAGATTGCTGAGAAAGGTTGCCTCCATCAGTGGGGTGCGCTTCTGCGCATTCGGTGAGTCTGGATTCGCGCCCTGCGCTAGCAAATACTGCATACGCTCGACCTGTCCGGCGCGGGCGGCAGCATGAAGCTCCAAATCTAGTTCCTCTCCTGCGATCAGAGAACCACTCCATAAGACAAACAATAACAGCGATAAAACTTTCATGGTAACATTCCCGGCTGGATTGATAACGGAGGGATTGTGGCCCTACTGAGTCTGAAAGAGATACAACTGGCCTTTGGTGGCGCACCACTGCTAGACGGCGTTGACCTGCAGATAGAGCCTGGCGAGCGCCTGGGTTTGGTTGGCCGTAACGGCAGCGGTAAGTCTAGCCTGATGCGGGTCATTGCTGGCGACATCGTTCCAGAGAGCGGCGAGATTATACGCACGACGAGCCTCCGCATGGCGCACCTTGCCCAGGAGGTTCCACCCGAGCAAGCAGGAACCGTTTTTGATGTGGTGGCGGCGGGGCTTGGCCCCATCAGCCAATGGGTTGCAGAATACCATCACCTGAGTCAGCAGTTGACGGACGCCACCGACAACACCCTGCTTGCCAGGCTTGCCGATCTGCAGCACTCCCTTGAGGCGGCGGGTGGCTGGCAGTGGTGTTCACGGGTCGAGGCGTTGATCTCGCGGCTCGGACTGCCTGGTGACGCGCCGTTTGCGACCCTCTCGGGGGGGTATAAGCGTCGCGTTATGCTTGGGCGCGCCATGGTGAGTGAGCCAAACCTGCTCCTGTTAGACGAGCCCACCAATCATCTCGACATTCCGGCCATCGAATGGATCGAGGAATTTCTCCTCGAGTATTCTGGCACCCTCTTATTTGTTACACATGATCGCGTATTCCTCCAACGGATCGCAACCCGCATTGTAGAACTTGATCGCGGACGCTTGACCAGTTACGCAGGTGCCTTTAACCGCTATCTGGAGCTGCGCGCGGCCCAATTGGCCACCGAGGAACGCCACGCCGCCCTATTCGATAAAAAACTTGCCGAAGAAGAGGCCTGGATCCGCCAAGGCATCAAGGCGCGACGCACTCGCAATGAGGGTCGGGTGCGGGCGCTGCTGCGGCTACGTGAGGAACGCCGGATGCGTCGTGTCGCCGAGGGCAGCGCCATCATGCGCATTGAACAGGCCGGACGCTCGGGTCATACCGTGGTGGCGGCGGACGGGGTCTCTTTTTCCTATGAGGGGCGACCGATCTTGCACGGCCTAACCACGACCATTCTGCGCGGCGATAAGGTCGGTATTATTGGCCCAAACGGGGTCGGTAAGACCACTTTGCTGCGGTTGCTGCTGGGGGAATTGGTACCGACGACCGGCTTTCTCGAATTGGGGACACGCTTGCAGGTTATTTATTTTGATCAACTGCGTGCGACCCTCAACGAAGAGAAGCGGGTGCGCGACATTGTGGCGGACGGATCAGACTTTGTTTCTGTGGGCGGTGGACAGCGCCATGTGATGAGTTATTTGCAGGATTTTCTTTTTCCGCCGTCACGCGCCAATACGCCGGTCAGCGCCCTTTCTGGGGGGGAGCGCAACCGCTTATTGCTAGCGCGACTTTTCGCACGGCCTTCTAATGTGCTGGTGATGGACGAGCCAACCAATGACCTCGATATTGATAGCCTCGATCTGTTAGAAGACCTGCTGGTTGATTATGCTGGAACCCTGTTATTGGTCAGCCACGATAGAAAGTTCTTGGATCAGGTGGTGACGAGTTCGTTGGTGTTTGAGGGCGGTGGTAAGGTTACCGAATATGTCGGAGGCTATGAGGATTGGTTGCGCCAGCGCCCGAAGATTGTAAGTCCTTCGCAAGCTCGGGCGACGAATGCCCCACCCGCTCGAACCCGTAGCGAGCGCACACGGCGGCTTTCCTTTAAGGAGCAGCAGGAATTGACTGCCCTGCCGGCGCGGATTGAGGCGCTTGAGGCAGAACAGGCGGCACTCCAGGAAAACCTCGCGGATCCGCGTTTCTATCAGCGTCCGAGTGCGGAGATTACTGGCGTTAATGAGAGGCTTAATGAGTTAGAAAAGATTATACCCGATGCCTATGCGCGCTGGGAATTATTGGATTCCATTCTGCAGTAGCGGTAGGTTTTGTTCGCGGTCAATTGATCTTGACCCTTTTATAAAAAAGAGCAGATTGATCCGATGTTATAGAAAATAAGAAAGCGGGAAACCTACCGGTTATAAAAACATGCTGTGGCTTCCCCTCAGCGGATCAGGCAAGCTGAGGGAAAGATGTTGGTTGGCTCGATGGGTTGAGCGGATCATTTGGTGCTAAGATGTCGCCGCAATGTTAAGGACGCATGGGTTTTCCTGCTGCCGTGCGCCCGAGCAGGGGGGGGCTGCTTAAACCCTGCTCTAGGAATGGGTACTGAAATACTTCAAAAGAAGGGGGATTCTTCGCAATGCTTGAACTCAATCCAATCCTGAACCGAATCAAAGACCTCGATGAGCGCAGTCGCACCTTACGGGGGTATCTTTGACTACGACACCAAGCATGATCGCCTGATCGAGGTACTGCGCGAGCTTGAGGATCCCAAAGTCTGGAACGACCCTGAGCGGGCGCAGACCTTGGGGCGGGAGCGTGCCGCGCTTGAGCAGATCGTGAAGA
>CAIRSR010000186.1 GCA_903881315.1 uncultured Thiotrichales bacterium
CGGAGATTTTATAGCGTGGCGCGAGAACGGAGATTTTATAGCGTGGCGCGAGATGGGAGATCCCTTGAAAAGGAGCACTGCCCTGAGGACGACCTTGTCTCAGTTTTTATGGCACGCAGTGTACGGATAAGTGCAGCCGATATGTCTAGATAGGGAGAGCCAAATTCGATCATTGCCTCTGCGCGGGCGTAGTCGCTAGCGTTAATTAGCGCCGCAACCTCTCCGGCGCATTGGTGAAAGGCAGCGTGTAATGCCAGGCAGGTGTGATAACTCGCAAGATGCGCGTAGTGCTTATTGCCCTCCCCGTGCAACCAGCGGCCAAGATCACACTGGTTATCCATTGCGATCATGATTTCGCTGAGCCTACCCCTTTCGGCAATCGCGTTGGTCAATATCGCGTGCCAGCAGACGTGGGTATGGATTGCCGAATCAAGATCCATCGTGGACCCTCCTTTGCGGAAAAGTGGGTGGGTATGGGCCTCACTGGTGCGAACGGCAGCCCTTGGGCCCGTTGTACACAGCTCCCTGGGTTGAAAACCCATTCCTCACTGGAATAAGGGGGCGGTTGGGCGGGTGGTACTCCTGGTTCTGCGGTGAGGTCAAGACCATGCGTTGAACACGGATAAGCCGACTGCGGCGCTCGTCCAAATGTCGCCTACATGCTACCGCCTACTCTCATTTTATAACAATACCTCGTTTATTGCAATACCCCCTGCGAATAGGCCCTTAAGCCAATCGGTGATATTCCCATCACGCCGTAACAGTCTACCAAAACCTTGCCCAGGCAGGCGGTTGCCGCTAGGCCATGCGCACGACCTTTCGCGCCATCAAGACAGCTTGACATTGCTCGATAACTATGCTTACCCTATATGGGGGAGCAGTATAAAACGAGTATGCGACCTCACCCCTCCAGCCCTCGCCATGGCTGGAGAGGGGGAAATTGGGTAATCGTTTTACAGTTCCTTTGCTATATGTGGGGAGAATGGGCAGCCAGCGCGGTGGCGAACGCTGTCTGGCGAGGGTAAGCGCGGTGTATCCACAGACGAGGCAGCTATGGCTCGGATTAGAACGATCAAGCCCGAATTTTGGGCCTCAGAGCAGGTTACGGGCTTGTCACTGCCCGCACGGCTGCTTTTTATTGGCATGTGGAACTTTTGTGACGATCGCGGGGTGCGTCCGGCCTCGGCCAAGACATTGATGGCACAGGTATTTCCGACGGATGCGCTGGGGGTTCTGGCGGTGCAGGCGATGGTGGATGAGCTGATCGAGGCGGGTCTGGTTGTGGAGTTTGCGGCAGGCGGGCGACGTTGGTGGGCCATCACCGGTTGGCGTCATCAGCGCATCAACCGCGCCACACCATCGAGTTATCCGCCACCGCCGACCGTAAATCATACTTACTATGAGGCTGACGCGGCAGCGGAGGGTGGGGCGCCAGCGGGGGGCGCGGAGGACTCAGTGAGTGCTCCTGGAGCGCTCACGCTAGGAGAGGAAGGGAAGGGAAAGGAGGTACTGGTCTAGTTTGATTCCTGCTTCAACCGCATGAATATGCTATACTATTCTCTA
>CAIRSR010000187.1 GCA_903881315.1 uncultured Thiotrichales bacterium
CGATCTCGACGTGGGATGGCCCCCACACATGATTAAGAATCTGACGGTAGGTAAGAACACTGCCCGCATGACTGATCAGATAAACCAAAAGACGGTATTCCGTTTGTGTTAGGTGTAATGGTACTCCGAAACGCTCGACACTGCGTTTGGCGAGATCGATATGTATTTTCCCAAACTCGAATAATGTCGTGGCGTTTCCAGTAACGTAAGCCCTGCGCCGTAATTGAGCACGGACTCGGGCCAGCAGTTCAGCAGTACTAAAAGGTTTCACCAGATAATCATCGGCACCCGCATCAATCGCGACAACTTTATCCACCTCAGTCACGCGCGCTGATAGCACAATAATTGGGACATCAGACCAGGCTCGCACATCACGGATGAAATCTACACCGTCTCCATCTGGTAAACCGAGATCTAAAATAATCAGATCTGGTTGACGAGTACCCACCTCAATCAGGCCACGCCTTACAGAATCAGCTTCGTGGACTTGATAGCTCTCGACTTCTAATGACATCTTGACAAAGCGTCTAATCGTCGGTTCGTCTTCGATAACAATGATCACTGATGATATTTTATTCATTGTAGAGTATCAGAATCTCTAGCACCATCCTCTTCGATGGTGTTGACTGCTGGAGGATCACCACATGGCAGTGTGAATATGAAGCGTGCGCCACCACCACGGCGGTTTCCTGCTCGGATAGTACCGGCGTGTGCTTCGATTATGGCGCTGCAGATTGCTAACCCTAGACCGACCCCCGGCGTTACGCCTTCGATCTGGCCGCGTTCAAATTTTTTGAATATCTTATCCTCTTTCCCTGGAGGCAACCCAGGGCCATTGTCTTCTACCCAAATATCGATATTGTTGCCAACAACACGGGAAGCACCGATTTCGATGATGCTTCCGACAGTGGTGTATTTAATAGCATTTTCCAGAAGGTTGGATAATACCCGCTCGATAAGCACGGCATCGAATTCAAGCAATGGCAGATCGGCGGGTAGGTTAATGTTCACATGATGTCCCACAATGGATTGGCTCACGACCCTTAACGCACTACCGATGACCTCGTCCAGTGTATGCCATTCGAGCTTTAAAGTAACAGCACCAGATTGCAGACGTGCCATATCCAACATATTATTTCCCAACAGATTCATCCGCGAGGCTACTTCTCGCATTGCTCTGGTAATTTCAACTTGTTGTTCTGTTGGTGGCGGCTGTGTCATAAGCATAGATTCGGCCAAACTAACCAAAGCAGCAAGTGGTGTACGTAAGTCATGGGAAATTGCCGAAAGTAAGGAATTGCGCAAACGCTCAGATTCCATTTGCACTGTAGTGGTCTGGGCAACATTTATATAATGAATGCGTTCTATGGAGATTGCGATTAATCTAGCAAAAATATCAAGCAATCTCCGCTGTTCAGGTGCAATCAGACTCTGGGAATCGCGAGGCTCTAGTACAAGCACCCCCCGCGTACTCATCTTTGTCTTTAAAGGAATATAAATAACGGGACTACCCGGTAACGTATCTGTCCCACAACCAGCCTCGCTGCCATGATCGAGAACCCATTGACCGATACCAACATCGAAGGATAGACCACCTCTCGCAGTATAAACCGGTTCGCTCAATCGATTGTTACTGTCCGCCAATAAGATGACAGATCTAGCCCCACCAAATTCCGTCTCGGTAAAACGTCGGCTGATTTCAGCAATTTGTTCCACCAGTAGGACGCCAGAGAGGTCGCGTGATATTTCATAGAGTGCGCGTACACGCAGTTCGCGGCGGCTGGAAACACGCACCTGGTACATCAATCCATTGGTAAGATTGGCGATAATCAGACCTACAGAGAGCATAATGGCAAAGGTCATCAGGTACTGGAGATCACTAACCGCGAATGAAAAACGTGGCGGCACATAAAAGAAATCAAAGGCAACGACATTGAGCACTGAGGCCATCAGCGAAGGGCCAAGCCCATAACGAACAGAGACAATAACTACTGCCAGTAGAAACAGCATGACAATATTGGCAATATCGAACATGACATGCAACGGTTCAGCAACTAGCGTTGCGCAACCGCAAATGACAAGCGCCATTGCATAAGATTGCCACGGCGCTTTCATGCGTTCAAACCACGATTCCTGTGAATCGTCTATTCGATGATTCGATGATTTCTCGGCATTGGTTGCATCCCGTGCTATCTGAATAATATCAAGGTCAGGCGCGCGGGTGCTAATGTAATCGGCAAACGAACAATACCAAGGCATCCAAGAACGCTTCTGTGATTGTCCAACTACTATTTTGGCGAGGTTATGATCGTGCGCATAGGTCACGACAACCTCGGCAACGTCACTACCAGAAAGCGTTGCCGTTTCTGCCCCCATTTCTTGCGCCAATTTAAGATTTTTAAGAATACGCTGACGCTGGTTTTCAGCGAGGTGTTGTAATTCCGGGGTCTCAACATATAGCACATGCCACGGGGCATCTAGGCGTGCGGCAATACGAGCAGCACCCCGAGCGATACGATCGCCTCCCTCTCCTGGGCCGAGACATACCAGCATTGAGTCCCGTGTCTGCCATACATTGGAGACGGATTGGTCGTGCCGATACTTGAGCATCTGCGTATCAACGCGATCCGCTGTACGACGTAGGGCAAGTTCGCGCAGCGCAATGAGATTGCCCTTGCGAAAGAAATTCTGAATCGCACGTTCAGCTTGATGCGGAAGATAAATTTTCCCTTCTTTTAATCGCTGCAACAATTCGTCTGGGGGGAGATCAACGAGTACAATTTCATCGGCAACATCAAAGACCTGATCGGGTACTGTCTCCCATACCCTGATTCCTGTAATACCATTGACCACGTCATTTAGCGTTTCCAGATGCTGAACATTAACTGTCGAGTAGACATTAATGCCAGATGTCAGTAGTTCCTCGACATCTTGCCAGCGTTTAGGATGACGCGATCCTGGTGCATTAGAGTGGGCAAGTTCGTCCACTAAGATTAGGCCCGGTTTTCGTACTAAGGCACTGTCTATATCAAACTCTTTTATAACTTTTGACCGATGAATAAAATCTTTCCGAGGGAGATGCTCTAAGCCTTCTAATAGAGTTTCCGTTTCTTGGCGGCCATGGGTTTCTACGATACCAACGACGACATCGGTGCCTTGGATAATTTGTTGGTGTGCAGCCAACAGCATCGCATAGGTTTTACCAACGCCCGCTGAGGCACCGAAGAATATCTTAAGATTGCCGCGAGTGGCGCGAATTTCTTCCTCTTTGATCTTAGTGAGGAGCTGGTCTGGATCAGGGCGAGTGCGGGACATTTCTCAGAGCATCATTATTTTTTCGTCTGCCCATCTAGGGCTAAGTTTAACGATAATACGTTTACTCGTGCTTCACCGAAGAGGCCCAATTGGGGAGGTTCCGTATAGTCACGGATTAGTGCCGCGACTTGTTCTTGCGGCAACCGACGCGCACTGGCAACCCGTGCAAGTTGGTAATGAGCGGCCATTGGGCTTATGTGCGGATCGAGACCGCTGCCAGATGTAGTGACGAGATCAGCCGGAATGGGTAGTAGACCATTCGGGTCAGCAGTCTTGATGGCATCAATGCGTCCTTGAACGGCATCGACCAGGGCTGGATTCGTCGGGCCTAGGTTTGAGCCACCCGAGGCGATACTGTTATAGGGTTGTGGTGATGTGGCTGATGGGCGACCCCAGAAATACTTGGGGTCTGTAAAATTCTGTCCAATCAGCGTTGAACCTACCGCTTTACCCTCCTTGATGATTAGGCTACCACCAGCCGCCCAGGGAAATAACGCCTGTGACAGGACAGTCACCCCGAGCGGATAAACAATGCCAGTAATAACAGACAGCAGTACGAACAAAGTTATTGCGGGGCGTAATGTTGTTTTCAACAGGTCAAAATCCTTGTTCTAGGCTACACCAGATTGGCATTAGCAAGAAACATATCGATCAATTTGATACCGATAAACGGCGCAACGAGACCACCGATGCCATAGATCACAAGATTACGGCGCAATAGCACAGCAGCCCCCAAGGGCCGATACTGCACGCCCTTGAGTGCAAGCGGAATCAAAAACATAATAATCAGCGCGTTGAAGATGACCGCCGACAGGATGGCGGAATTCGGACTAGTAAGTCCCATCACATTCAGTGTTGCAAGTTGCGGATAGGTGGTAACAAAAGCGGCAGGAATGATGGCAAAGTATTTTGCAACATCATTGGCGATACTAAACGTGGTCAGCGAACCTCGCGTCATTAGCATCTGTTTACCCGTCTCCACTACTTCGATAAGCTTGGTTGGGTTAGAGTCAAGATCTACCATATTGCCGGCTTCTTTTGCCGCTTGGGTACCTGTATTCATTGCTACCGCGACGTCTGCCTGCGCCAACGCTGGCGCATCATTGGTACCATCGCCGGTCATAGCAACAAGGCGGCCTTCCGCTTGGTATTGGCGAATCAGAGCCAGTTTACCCTCTGGAGTTGCCTCGGCGAGAAAGTCATCAACACCTGCTTCAGCGGCAATGGCTGCTGCTGTCAAGCGATTATCACCAGTGATCATGATCGTGCGAATACCCATGCGGCGCAGCTCAGCGAAGCGCTCCTTAATTCCACCCTTAACAATATCCTTAAGTTCAATAACGCCAAGCACACTGGCATTTTCGGTCACTACGAGGGGCGTACCACCACGGCGAGAAACCTCTTCTGCGAGCGCAAGCACCCGTGAGGGAAAATTACCACCGAAGTTCTCGATGTGGGTACGAATGGCATCTGCAGAGCCCTTACGGATCTTGCTGCCCGGCATATCGATTCCGCTCATGCGAGTATGCGCCGAGAATGGAACAAAATGGGCATTGAGGGAATGGATGTCACGCTCACGCAGACCAAATTTCTGTTTTGCCAATACCATAATGCTACGACCTTCCGGTGTTTCATCCGCAAGCGAAGCAAGTTGGGCGGCACTTGCCAGCGATGTCTCGCTGACACCTTCGGCTGCCAGAAAGGCGGAGGCCTGGCGATTGCCCAGCGTGATAGTGCCAGTTTTATCCAACAGCAACACATCAACATCACCTGCAGCTTCGACAGCACGGCCTGAGGTTGCGATGACGTTTGCCTGCATCATTCGGCTCATACCAGCAACACCGATCGCTGATAACAGACCAGCAATAGTCGTTGGAATCAGACAAACCAATAAGGCAATAAGCACCGTCATGGCGACCGGCGTTCCCACTTTTGCCACGGCAACACTAAACATTGAGTAGGGTAGTAGTGTAACCGTCACGACGAGAAAGATGATAGTCAATGCGACAAGCAAAATAGTGAGCGCAATCTCGTTTGGTGTTTTCTGACGCTTGGCGTTTTCTACCATTGCGATCATGCGGTCAACGAAGGTTTCACCTGGATCAACCGTAACGCGAATCACAATCCAATCGGAAAGTACGCGAGTACCACCCGTCACCGACGAGAAATCTCCTCCCGCGCCACGGATCACGGGTGCTGATTCGCCAGTAATGGCAGATTCATCCACGGAGGCAATACCCACAACGACTTCGCCATCAGCCGGAATTGTTTCTGTGGCGTACACAACGACAAAGTCACCCCGCCGTAGATCAGATGCCGATACGTTTTCGTATTGTTGGGGGGCGCATTCGGGTTCTTTCTCCGCAAATAGTTTTACAACTCCGGCAGAGACCTTCTTTGCAGCGATTTCCTTCTTCAGGCCACGCAAAGATGCTGTTTGTGCCTTACTGCGGCCCTCCGCTAGAGCCTCAGCAAAATTAGCAAATAATACCGTGAACCACAACCATAGTGTAATCGCAAGGATAAAACTGGTTGAAGACTCACCCGGCCCAGCCAGTGCCTGCGCAAAAAGTGTCGTAGTCAAGATGCTGCCAATGTATACCACGAACATTACCGGATTACGCCACTGTGCTACAGGATTTAGTTTTCGGAACGAGTCGGTAATTGCTGGTATCACCAATGCCGTGTCGAACATAGCGAGTTTTTTATGTGTCATAGTAATCACCTTCAGCATTACTGGCCAGATAAAAGCATAAGATGCTCGACTACCGGCCCAAGTGCGATCGCTGGCACATAATTGAGTGCGCCACACAACAGTACGGTGCCAATCAGTAGAGCGACAAACAACGGGCCATGGGTTGGCATCGTGCCGGCATTTGCTACAACGCGCTTTTTTGCGGCCAGGGAGCCAGCTAGGGCTAATACTGCCACGATGACACCGAAACGGCCAATCCACATAACAATAGCAAGCGCAACATTATAAAAAGGGGTATTGGCGGACACACCAGCAAAGGCGCTACCATTGTTATTGGCTGCCGAGGTGAATGCGTACAGAATCTCTGAGAAGCCATGTGGGCCAGGGTTTCCGATACCAGCAACACCATCCGCTGTCATGACCGCGACTGCCGTGCCTACCAACGCCACCAGCGGTGTCACTAGAATGGCAAGAGACACCATTTTTATTTCGAACATCTCAATCTTCTTGCCGAGATATTCCGGTGTGCGCCCGATCATTAGTCCGGCGATAAACACAGCCATGATAGCGAATAGCAACATCCCATAAAGTCCGCTACCAACGCCACCAAACACCACCTCACCAAGCATCATGTTCCACATCAGCACAAGACCGCCAAGTGGCGTAAAAGAATCGTGCATACCATTGACAGCACCACAAGAAGCTAATGTGGTAATCGTCGCGAATAGACCTGTATCACCAATACCGAAACGCACCTCTTTGCCTTCCATATTGCCAGCGGCCATATTGACACCCAATGAACCAAGGCGTGGATTACCCTGCTGCTCAAAATGAATAGCCGCGATTGCCATAACAATGAACAACAACGTCATGGCGATCAGAACAACCCGTCCCTGGCGGGTATCGCCTACCATTCTCCCAAAGGTGAAGCAAAGCGCGGCTGGAATTAAGAAGATCGACAACATCTGAACAAAATTAGACAGTGGAGTCGGGTTCTCGTAGGGGTGTGCTGAATTAGCATTGAAGAAACCACCACCATTAGTTCCCAGCATCTTAATTGCCTCCTGCGAGGCAACAGGCCCCATCGGCAAGGTTTGGGTCTGGATCGTTGCAGGTTCAGTAACAGGAGCACCCTTCTCATCCTTGAGTGACTGACCAGATGCGTCGAGTTTTGGATTATCGTACTTGGTGACCTCTAGAGTTGTCACGTTTTTGTATGCACTAAAATTCTGGATAACACCCTGGCTGACTAGAAACACCGCGTAAACCAGAGAAATCGGCAGCAGCACGTAAAGAATGATGCGAGTGAGATCAACCCACGCGTTACCGATGGTCTTTACCGTGTGTCGAGCGAAACCACGGATCAGGGCGATGGCGACGACAATACCCGTAGCGGCAGAGAAGAAATTCTGTACCGCTAGACCAAGCATCTGAGTAAGATAGCTCATCGCTGATTCCCCGGAATAGCCTTGCCAATTCGTATTGGTGGCAAAACTAATGGCCGTATTAAATGATGAATCAGGACTGACATTGGCTATCGATTGTGGATTCAACGGCAACCAGAACTGCAGTCGTTGTAATGAATAGACGACTAGTACACCAAAAACATTGAACACTAAGATCGCAATAGTATATTGCAACCATCCCATTTCTTCGTCTTTTCTTGTCCCACAGAGACGGTACAGCACAGACTCTACGCCACTACAGAAACGCAATGAAAGAATGGAGCGCCCTTCTGTCACTTGTGCGATATGGTTGCCGAGTGGCCTAGCCACAAGTAGTAGTGTCAGAATATAAAATACTAGAAAGAACCACGTATGACTGGTCATGAGAAATACTCTGGGCTCAGTAATACGGCAATCAAGTAGACTAGCAATCCGCCCGCAGCAATGGAACTTATAATGTGCATAAAGCTCATCTTGCGCCTCCAAGTTTTTCACATCCGATGGCCATTGTAGTTACCAGGGAGAACAGCAAGAGAATACCGATAAGGTAGACGAGATCCATATATTGATTCCGATGTGTTGGGATTGCCTCCCATGATACAGGAGCCCATAACAAAACCTTGTAAAAAAGCATGGGAAACGTATCAAAATGTTGACAAAATACCGACCATGTTCGGTATCAGTGATCCGGATGGGGTCAAGGGCGTGTACCTCATCAATGCGGTAGGCGAGGTCACCCAGTCCAAGCGGTTTTTGCAGTGGAACACAGGAGCCGAAGCGTATTTGCTACCGGTGTTGGAAGCCATGATGGATGCGTTCCCGTTTGTCATTCAAGGTTTCCACAGAGACAACGGTTCTGAGTATCAATGCGAGGCTAGGACAGAACTCTTTCAATTCATTAATAAAACCCAACAACGCGCCGCCTGAGCAGTACCCCATAGGCCGCCTTTGTTCAAGCTCATGCCAGGATTGAAAAGTACTGAAACTTTGCCAACACTATTTGGTGGCTATTTGCCGGGCCAGTGACGATTGGTGCGTGTCCAAGCGTTTGTGTATAATCTGCCGCACCCAGCCGTCGCTCCGTACACCAGAGAGAGTGCCTGCGGAGCGTGGGTGCTGGGCGGTTCATTAGGTTCTGGAATGTTCTGCGTGGTCTCGGGCGGCGCGTCCTGCCCCGAGAGATTGCTTAATCGAAAAAGAAGTTGTCGAGGGCTCATGTGATGGAATGGGAATCGGTCATTGGACTTGAGATCCACGCCCAGCTTTCCACCAAGAGTAAGCTGTTCTCTGGTGCCTCCACTGCGTTTGGTGCACCCCCCAATACCCAGGCCTGCGCGGTAGACCTGGCGCTGCCCGGCGTGTTGCCGGTCTTTAATGCCGAGGCCGCCCGTATGGCGGTGAGTTTCGGGCTTGCCGTCTCCGCTGAGGTGGCGCGGCGTTCGGTCTTTGCCCGTAAGAATTATTTCTACCCCGATCTCCCCAAGGGGTATCAGATCAGCCAGTACGAACTGCCCGTGGTGGGTCGTGGCTCGCTGACCATCCTATTAGATGACGGCACTCCCAAGCGGATTGGGATTACCCGCGCCCACCTCGAAGAGGATGCGGGCAAGTCGCTGCACGAGGACTTCCATAATCTTACTGGCATCGATCTGAATCGTGCGGGTACGCCACTCCTTGAGATTGTCTCGGAGCCGGATCTCCGTTCGGCGCGTGAGGCGGTCGCGTACATGAAAAAGATCCATGCGCTGGTTCGCTACCTCGGTATCTGCGACGGCAACATGCAGGAGGGGAGTCTCCGTTGCGACGCCAACGTGTCGGTGCGGCGTCGTGGTGAGGCTCGTTTCGGCACCCGCGCCGAGATTAAAAACCTAAATTCGTTTCGGTTTATCGAGCGAGCGATCGATTATGAGATCGAGCGTCAGATAGACCTCATTGAGGGCGGTGGGGTAGTGAGGCAAGAGACGCGCCTCTACGACCCCGAGCGGCACGAGACCCGTCCCCTGCGTGGCAAAGAAGAGGCGAACGACTACCGCTATTTCCCAGACCCCGACCTCCTGCCGCTGGTGCTCGACGAGGATTTTATCGCGGCGGTGCGTCGTGACCTGCCCGAGCTGCCTGATGACAAGCGCAATCGCTTCACGAGCGAGTACGGCTTGTCTGCCTATGACGCTGGTGTGCTGACGGCAACCCGCGAGATGGCGGATTATTTTGAGGCGGCGGTGGTTGCCGCCAAGTCGGATGCGAAACTCGTCGCCAACTGGGTGATGGGGGATTTCTCGGCGGCGCTGAACAAGTTCAACGTCGAGGTTGCTAACACTCCGGTGAGTGCGGTGATGCTCGGTGGTATGGTGCAGCGCATTGTGGACGGCACCATTACCGGAAAGATCGCGAAAGAACTGTTTGAGGCGATGTGGGCCGGGGAGGGTGATGCGGATGCGATCATCGAGAAGCGTGGGCTTCGTCAGATGAACGATTCTTCTGCGCTGGAGGCGCTGGTCGAGCGGGTGATGGCGGACAACCCTGCCCAGGTCGCGCAGTACCGCGCTGGCAAGGACAAGCTTATGGGGTTTTTCGTGGGGCAGGTTATGAAGTTCAGCCAGGGCAAGGCAAACCCTGGCCAGTTAAACGAGATATTGCTGCGTAAATTGTCAGGCTAGGGGGTACGCCGAGATGTCAATCACGAGCCTTCACAACAAAACCATCCTCGTTACGGGCGGCACCGGATTTTTCGGTCAGCAGTTCGTGCGCACCCTGCTCGAGAAGCACAGCCCGCGCCGCGTGATCGTCTTTTCCCGAGACGAGTTAAAGCAGCACGATATGCGCACCCATATATCCGACCCGCGCTTGCAATTCTTTATCGGCGATATCCGCGATCGTGATCGATTGTATCGCGCCTTTCAGGCTGGGGTGGATGTGGTGGTGCACGCCGCCGCACTAAAACAGGTGCCGGCCTGTGAATATAACCCCTTTGAGGCGGTCAAGACCAACATCCTCGGCGCACAGAATATCATTGATGCGGCCATTGATTGCCGGGTTTCGAAGGTGCTGGCGCTTTCTACTGATAAGGCGGTGAGTCCGGCCAATCTTTATGGCGCGACCAAGCTGTGTATGGAAAAGCTGTTTGTGCATGGGAATAGCTACGCTGGGGGGCGCACTACCTCGTTTGCTTGTGTTCGTTATGGCAATGTGGTGGCGAGCCGTGGGAGTGTTATCCCGTTGTTTCTCGATCAACGGGCGAGTGGGCGGATTACGGTTACGGATGAGCGCATGACGCGCTTTTGGATAACGCTGGAGCAGGGGGTGGACTTTGTGATTGGTTGTATTGCGAGGATGCAGCGCGGTGAGGTGTTTGTGCCGCGTATTCCGAGCATGAACATTATGGACTTGGTGGCGGCGGTGGCCCCGGACTGTGAGGTGGTCTATACCGGTATTCGCCCGGGTGAGAAACTCCACGAGACCCTGATCTCGGTGGATGAGGCGCGGCATACGCGGGTGATGGATGATCTGTTTATTATTGACCCCGAGTCGCCGTCTTGGGATCGACGGGGTGAGGCGGCGGGTAAGACGCTGCCCGAGGGCTTTCATTATAGTAGTGATAATAATGACCAATGGATTACGACGACTGAGCTACAGGCGATGGTGCAGACCTGATATTTTGATTTACATTTTAATCCCCTCCCCTGGAAGGGGAG
>CAIRSR010000188.1 GCA_903881315.1 uncultured Thiotrichales bacterium
AGCACCCTTTCGGGCCTGTTACCGTTCGACTTGCATGTGTTAGGCATGCCGCCAGCGTTCAATCTGAGCCAGGATCAAACTCTTCAGTTTAATCACTCTACCGACTGCGGCTAAGCAGTCGTTAATCTACTTGGCAGTACCACGACCATCTCGACTTGCGCCTCAATGCCCGAGGTACACCACAACTTTTTGTAGAGTAAGCCCTTGCAAAATTTCCAAACGCCCACACAAATTGCTTGATTATACTGTCAATGAACCGGCTGCTCGGTACTGGCCGAGAGCGAAACCCCGAATCTTTTTCTTCAAAATCTTAACTTCACCAGAGCCGACCACTTTAACATCTCCCTAAAGTCAGCGCAACTACTTTCCTTTGTTTATCTCGCCACATCCTTACAAAATCTTAACTTCACCAGAGCCGACCACTTTAACATCTCCCTAAAGTCAGCGCAACTACTTTCCTTTGTTTCTTTCAAAATTTCCTCTTCCTTAAGTTCGTTGCTGCTTCATCTGCTCCAGGTCTAAAACTGTAACACTTCCTTCACGTCAGCGCAACACCCTGCGCACTCCTCTAATTTTTCCCTAATCCATTCAGCGAGGATGCAGTCGCGAACCCCCTTGCGACCCAACGAGGCAAAGTCATACTGCCCGCCCTCTTCCTTGTCCACATTCCCCACCAAACTTGGGAGGCGCAATTCTACCCATCGAGGGAAGCATGTCAAGCGTTTTATTAAAAAAATTTATAAGCGACTGTATCGTAACTCATTCCCTCGAAGAGCAGGGCCGCCAGTCGCGAAAGGTTGCGAGCCTGCTCACCAACGCCATGTTCGACCAACCCCATTCTCGAAGTCATTACCTCCGTCCATACACACTATAATGGGGGGCTACCCAACGAAACAACATGCCGCCCACCGGCCCCCTAGCAGACCGCCCCATGACTGACTCGCCTACTCATCCGACGCAGCGCGCTCTAGAGAGCCTCAGCACCGCAGTTCTGCTCTTCGACGACCAAATGCGCCTGTGTTATCTAAACCTCGCCGCCGAGGTATTGCTGGCCATGAGCCGCCGCCAGGCACTCGGCCTACGCATCGGCGACCTGTTGCCACACAACCAACCCTTCTGCACCCGTCTTGAACAGACGCTGGCCAGCGGGCACCCCTTTACCGAGCGGGAAATCGCGCTGGCATTTACCGGATCACAACCCGTCACTGTCTGTTGCACGGTCACGCCGGTGCTGGACGGCAACACACCACGCGAGCTGTTGGTCGAGTTGGTGCGGGTAGATAATCACCTGCGCATCCTCCGCGAAGAAGCCTTGCTGGCCCAACACACCGCCACCCGCGCCCTGGTGCGCGGTGTCGCACACGAGATCAAAAACCCCCTCGGCGGACTGCGCGGTGCCGCCCAACTCTTGGAACGAGAACTGCCCGATGAATCCCTAAAAGAATACACGCGCATCATCATCGGCGAGGCCGACCGTCTCCACACCCTACTCAACCGGATGCTCGGCCCGAACACCTTGCCCCGTAAGCGCGCCGTCAACATCCACGAGGTTCTGGAGCGCGTCCATACCCTCGTGAAGTCAGAGGTGGGGCGCTCGATTCGCATCCACGTAGACTATGATCCTAGCATTCCGCCAATACTCGCCGACCCCGATCAACTGATCCAAGCACTGCTGAATCTGGTGCGTAACGCCGCCCAGGCACTGGAGACACGGGGCAACATTACCTTGCGTACCCGCATTCGACGCCAATTTACCATCGCTGGACGACGTCATCGTCTCGTGCTACAGGTAGACGTGATAGACGATGGCCCAGGCATTCCTGCAGACTTAGCGCCTTACATCTTTCTGCCCATGGTGACCGGACGAGCGGATGGCGTTGGTTTTGGCCTACCCATCGCCCAATCGCTCACCAACCAAAACGGCGGCATCCTTGAATGCACGAGCCAACCCGGAGAAACGGTATTCTCTCTCATCCTCCCCCTCTCTCACGAACCCCCGCCTGGTGAACGCCGCACCTCACCAAGCGCCACGACACCCAGCCTGTACAGCAACGAGAATCAACATGACTGAGCCAACGCGGGGACATATCTGGGTCATTGACGACGACCACTCTATCCGTTGGGTCTTGGAACGTGCCCTTACCCAGGCGCACATAAAGGTTACCGCCTTCTCCAGCGCCCAAGGCGTGCTCGAACGCATCAAGCGCGAGCGACCAGACGCCATCCTCACCGACATTCGGATGCCCGGGATGGATGGTCTCGCCTTGCTCAGCATCATTCGCGAGCGTTATCCGGAGCTGCCGGTGATCATCATGACCGCCCACTCCGACCTCGACAGCGCGGTATCCGCCTACCAAGGCGGGGCCTTTGAGTACCTACCAAAACCCTTCGATATCGACAACGCGGTCAACCAGATACGACGCGCCATTGCCAACCAGCAGCAAGGTATCACCCCGCCCCCGCCCCCACTCAATGCCCCCGAGATCATCGGCCAGGCCCCGGCCATGCAGGAGGTCTTCCGCGCCATTGGGCGTCTGTCGCGATCCAGCGTAACCGTACTCATCAATGGCGAGTCTGGAACCGGCAAGGAACTGGTCGCCCGTGCGCTGCACCGTCACAGCCCACGCCTCTCGGGGCCATTCATTGCACTCAATACCTCCGCCATCCCGCGCGACCTCCTCGAGTCAGAACTCTTTGGCCATGAGCGCGGTGCCTTCACCGGTGCGCAGGCCTTACGTCACGGGCGCTTTGAACAGGCCAACGGAGGCTCTCTATTCCTAGACGAGATCGGCGACATGCCCGCCGAACTGCAGACGCGACTGCTGCGGGTACTCGCAGACGGGGAATTCTATCGGGTTGGCGGACACACCCCGATCAAGGTGGACGTGCGCATCATCGCCGCCACCCACCAAGACCTAGAGAAACGAGTCGCCAACGGCTCCTTCCGCGAAGACCTCTTCCACCGCCTCAACGTCATCCGTATCCACATCCCACCGCTACGCGCTCGGCGCGAGGATATCCCGATATTGGCCCAACATTTCTTGGCCGTTGCCGCCCACGAACTGAACGTAGCCCCGAAGATCCTCCGCCCCGAGACCAAGAACATCCTGCAACAATTGGATTGGCCGGGCAATGTGCGCCAATTGGAGAATACCTGCCGCTGGCTCACGGTGATGGCGTCGAACCAAGAGATCCATCCCGACGACCTACCCACCGAGGCCCGCCAGCAATCCCCCACCACGCTCATTACAGACGATTGGGAGAAAAGTCTGGAACGCTGGGCGGAACAGCGGCTCGGCTCAGGGGAAACTGCACTTTTAGAAACGGCCATCCCCCGGTTTGAACGGGTGATGATCAACGTAGCGCTCCGTCAAACCGCCGGACGGCGCCAAGAGGCCGCCCTGCTCATAGGCTGGGGACGCAATACCCTCACCCGCAAGATCAAGGAG
>CAIRSR010000189.1 GCA_903881315.1 uncultured Thiotrichales bacterium
CTGCTCAACATAGATTTACCTCACAAAAATTACCAAGAATATCTGATATTCATGTATTTAGAGAATAGTATAGCATATTCATGCGGTTGAAGCAGGAATCAAACTAGACCAGTACCGAAAGCATAGCGCTACGCTCCTCTCCAATTACCGCGCAGAAAAAAGGCATGATAAATGTGAAAGCGCCAAAATACTGCACATCAATTGATGAGTAGCGACTGCTTAGCCCTATAAGTCTATCCGCGTCGGGAATGCGCTCAAACGTCCCCTTTGTGCGTTTTCCGAGAATGTATTGGTACCAGCGATTCAATCGATAGATCGGATTCTCATTGAACGAATCAACGAAGACAAGATATCCGCCCGGACGCAACACCCGTTCTATTTCAGAATCCACCATGAGCGGCTCTCCGTATGACAAGCTCCCTGCGCAAGCCACGACATCAAAGCAAGCATCTCTAAAAGGGAGTTTTTCAATGTCAGCCAGCTCTGTTGTAAAATTACTATAGACTGATCCAAAACGCTCTCTAACGAGATTGAGTGCATAACTCGCAATGTCTGTTACCACAACATCGGCTCCCGTTTCTAATAGAGCTTTGGTGTGTAAGCCAGTGCCAGCACACAATTCGAGAACACGATGTTCTGGCTTTATGATGCTGAGAATCTGTGACTCATAATGAACGTATGGTGTCCTCAGAAACAACGGCATTCCCTCGGAACCACGGATGTTGGGTAGCTTTTCTTTCTCCAGAAGCGATTTATATGCGTTGTTGTAATGTTCTAGTTCAGTTAACTTATCGGAGTTCATCTTCTTTGTGCGAACCAGCGGAGGAGAACGTATGGCTTCATTTTTATGAATAGGCATCTAACAGCGACAAACCAAGTCTCGCACAAAGGTTGAAGATTAAAAAGACATTTTTCGTACACAAATTGCGCGCTAACTATACCAATACGCCACGAGCATACTGAGGTATTGCGATATGGTCTTCGAGTAGACCATGCGCAAACGTGACAACCTAGACTGCTTCAACTGTTCGGTATAAAGCGCATAATCTTCCGCCGATCGCGTTTGGTTGGGCGACCTTCGCCTGCTTCACGTTGCGGCGCTAGGCGGCGTAGTTCAATTTCGCGCTCACGGCGGGTGATGCTCTCTGGCGTCTCTTCGTAGAGTGTGACTGCCTCTGAGGCGGGACGGCGGACATCAAACACCCGACGCACGATGATCGTGCGCTCCACATGGGTATTGATTGTGATCTCCATCCCAACGCGGACTTCCCGTGAAGGTTTGGGGCGATCGCCGTTCACGCGCACCTTTCCGCCTTCGATGGCCTTGACCGATAGCGAACGGGTCTTGAAGAAACGGGCTGCCCACAACCATTTATCCAGGCGCACCCGATCAACAGAAGACGTCTCATTCATGCGGGACCCTCGCGCGAGACAATTAGGGTGCTATCCAGAGATAGCAGCAAATGACTCTTCTGCCGCAGAAAGTGTGGCAACAATCTCCGCGCTCGTGTGTGCGCCGGACACGAACCCAGCCTCAAAGGCCGAGGGCGCAAGATAGACCCCACGCGCCAGCATTGCGTGGAAAAACGCACGGAAACGAGATACATCACAGGCCATGACCTGATGGTAATTTTCAACAAGGCTTTCATCGGTGAAAAACACCCCAAACATTCCTCCCACCCGATGCGTGGTGAGCGGAATGCCAGAAACCTGTGCTGCTGTTGCTAAGCCCTCGGTCAGAAGACGAACCGTCTCCTCAAGCGCTTGGTAAAAACCTGGCGCACTGATTACATCAAGGGTGGCAAGGCCTGCTGCCATGGCAACCGGATTCCCAGAAAGAGTGCCTGCCTGATAAACAGGCCCAAGGGGGGCAAGATGTTCCATGATGTCACGTCGTCCACCAAACGCGCCCACCGGCAGGCCGCCACCAACCACCTTGCCAAGGGTGGTTAGGTCGGGTGTAACACCATAGCGCCCTTGGGCACCGCCCAATCCGACGCGAAAACCCGTCATTACTTCATCGAAGATCAGCACGCTGCCATAGCGGTCACACTGCTCACGCAGTCCCTCCAAAAAGCCGGGACGTGGCGGTACACAATTCATATTACCAGCGACTGGCTCCACGATGAGGCAGGCGATCCTGTCCCCCAGCCTAGCGAAGGCGTCACGTACCTGGTCAAGATCGTTGTAATTCAAGGTTAGCGTGTGTTCCGCTACACACAACGGTACCCCCGCCGAACTCGGTACACCAAAGGTCAATGCCCCCGATCCTGCCTTGATGAGGAGCGCATCAGAGTGTCCGTGGTAGCATCCCTCGAACTTGACGATGGTGTCGCGCTTGGTAAAACCACGCGCCAACCGGATGGCACTCATTGTTGCCTCCGTCCCTGAATTGACCATACGCACCCGTTCTAAAGACGGCATCATCTGACACAGACGTTCCGCCATGGTCAGCTCAAGAACCGTTGGGGCACCAAAGCCGAGCCCTAAGGCGGCAGTTTCTTGAACCGCTTTGACGACAACTGGATGCGCATGTCCAGCGATCAATGAACCCCACGATGCCACATAGTCAATATAGCGGGCACCATCCTCATCATAAAGGAAAGGCCCGATGCCGCGTTGGAAGAATATGGGATCCCCCCCAACCCCTCGAAACGCCCGAACGGGTGAGTTCACCCCCCCAGGGATGACGGCGCAGGATCTGGTGTACAAATCTTTTGATCGACTCATCGTTAGGCACCACACGCTCTAGCTTGCAAAATAGAACCAATCTGCAGGGAAAACAAAGTTGGGCCGCGAGGCAACCCGTTCGAACGCCTTGAAAACGATGTCGTGGACTTTGCGCGTTTTTGCTTTACCCACGGATGGCAACCCGGCTCTTTATTCCGGGTGGGTGCCATGTAAACGACTCGCTGCTTCTTGTAGTCCACTTCACCTTACGATACGGCAAGTTCTGCACAACGGCGGTAGTCCACGTTTCTGAGAAAGCCATGAATATCGTGCGGTTCGGAATTGCCCCAAAGCTAGTACGAGCCGCGTGTTACCGCCACCTGGATTACGTCGTCTGCGCCGTGCAAGACGAACAGACCACGGTCGCCTGCGACGGCTACCCGGTCGTTCAGGAGCGGAGTGATCTGAGCAACAACGAGTTCGGACAGTACTTGGCCCTTCCAACGCCAGAAGGTTCCCGTTTGTTGAAACAGATCGACCCCATGGGTTGATGCGACGTAGAGGATGTTACCCGATAGCGCCAATGCTCGCACCATCTCTAGCGTGCCTCCGCTTTCGTCCAGCTCAAGGGGGGCAGGGGGGGAGCCTCGCGTTGATCCCATGAGGCTTGCTCTGTTGGTGGGCGGGTACCCTTTGGGTGAGGATGCACCGTTCAAGGCGAGGATCACCCCACTGTCACCGTTAGCGGCCACGATCGTTGGCGCGAGCGCGAGCGGGTAGTGCGTCCACGTTACCCCACCATCATGAGAAAAGGACAAGCCGGTACTGGTTGTGAGGTACAGATCCTCCCCAAGAGCAACACAGGCGCGTACCGCTTCCCCGTCCGTTAGAGATTCCCAGCTCGCGCCATCATTTGTGGAACGCAATAGACTGTAGCGGGTTCCGGCGATCAGGGCCGTACTGGTCTCGGTTAGGCAGGTCACTTGGGTGTTGGTACGCGGCAAAGCCACACCTCTCCAGGACTTTTCTGCTGCCAAGCCTTCCTTTTCAGGAGGATGGAAGATGGATAGGCCTTGTTCGCCACCAATCAGGATCTGATCGCTGTGGGTGATAAACAAGAGATTATTTCTTCTGGGGGTTCGACCAAGATAGCCACTCATTCCGCTATATTGACAACGACGGGATGGTTTGGCGTTGGCGGGTGTGCTATGAAACAAGAGACCGTCCGGCAGGGTGGTATAGATTCCCCCGCAGAGGTCGGCGGCAACGGTTGGAACGCCGACATGGAGGGGCATGGGTGTCCAAAGGTGAGTAGCAGGGTCTACCTGGAACAGTCCGTGTGGGCGGGTTGAGACCAGCCACTGCCCCTCTTTGGTGGGCAGAATGCCGGTTATCTCTTTTATCTGATCCGGCTCACCCGCGACTGGCACCCAGCCGCCACCTGTTGTGGTGCGGTACAGTCCGTGGTGAGCGATACTGGCAACCAGTCCGGCTGATGTGGCCGCTAGCACCTGTACCGCTGCCTGTTCTGGCAGTCCTTTGTTGAGCGGCGTCCAGCCAAATGGATCGAGACGATAAACACCTTGGTGGTAGGTGCCAGCGTATAGGATGCCCTTGGTATCTAGGGCTAAGGTAATGACATAGCCCTGATTGAGACCGTGCCTTGTCCAACTCATCCCATTGTCGGTCGATTGGTAGACGCCACCCCCAAAGGTGGCTGCCCACACGACGTTGTTGGCATCTTGTAGCAGCGACAAGACCGGGTGCTCGGAGAGTTCGGAACCCACCGGATCCCAACTGGCCCCATTGGTTTCGGAGCGTAACAGTCCCCGCTTCCAGGTGCGCGCCAAAAGGGAGCCGTTGGCTAGGTGGGTAACGAAAAAGATTGGCACATCGGTCAGCACGGCATTCCAAGTGCGACCGTCGTCGGTGGAACGAAACAGGCCGTCCGTGCTCATGCCGTATATCGTGCCGTTGGGCGTGGTGGTGACCGTGGTAAAAATGATATTGGGTAAGGTTGGCGTCAACTGTACCCAGTCTGTGCCGTCGGCAGACCGATAGAGACCGCCCGGTTCACCGGTGGTAGCAAAGATCTGCTCGCCGTCTGTCGCATCGTGGGTTACACCACGACGTAAGGAAAGTACGCCAGGAACCGCAATGGGGGGGGCTGCAGACGCACTCTGCGGAAAAACCCATGCGGCAGCAGGGAACCCGGACAGGATCACGCAGACGATTGACCAGAGCAGGCCTATGAACCATCCGGGTTGCGGTGGCGGATTTTGCTCAGAAATCGGTGACACTCAACGGAGTCCTAACACGTCTTGCATGTCATAGAGCCCGGGCGGTTGGCCTGGCACCCAGGTGGCTGCGCGTATGGCACCTGCTGCGAAGGTCATGCGGCTTGATGCGCGGTGAGTGATCTCGACCCGTTCACCCGCATCGGCGAAGAGAACTGTGTGGTCGCCCACGATATCGCCAGCTCTGATGGTGGAAAAACCAATCGAGGTGCGCTCACGCGCTCCGATTGTCCCTTCACGGGCATAGGTGGCGCACTGTGCGAGGTCTCGCCCCAAGGCGGCTGCGACAACCTCCCCCATACGCAAGGCAGTGCCTGAGGGCGCATCGACTTTGTGGCGGTGATGCGCCTCAATGATCTCGATGTCTACGTTATCGCCGAGGACGCGGGTGGCTAGATCTAAAAGCTTAAAGCAGAGATTGACGCCTACGCTCATATTGGGTGAAAAGACGACGGGGATCTCACGGGCGGCTGTGGCTATCGTTGTTTTTTGAAGCGCATTAAACCCGGTGGTGCCGATTACCATTGCCTTGCCTCTGGTGCGGCAGATTTCCAGGGCCGAGAGGCTGGGTTCGGGGTTTGTGAAGTCAATCAAAACATCGAAGTGTTGGGCGGCTGCGGCGAGATTGTCCGTGACGAAAATTCCGGTCGTTGCGAGGCCTGCAACGGCACCCACATCCATCCCGATGATGTCGTGACCGGGGCTTTCTATTGCTGCGGTGAGTTTGACGAGTGGCGTCCCCCGGCTGGCCTCAACAAGGGTACGACCCATGCGACCAGCAACTCCGTGGATGGCAATACGTGTCACGCGGTTACTCCTGTTGGTTTTCGTTGTTGTGGGCATTTCTTTAGCGCGGCCTGTTTTAGATTACTCAATCGTAAGATTGAGTCTCTCATTCAATTTATCTTCAATACGTTTTTTGTAGGCTAAACAATCAACCATCTGTGCTTCATTGGGTGTGCGGTTATTCAGTGCGTTGGGTGGCAGATCAATGCTAGTAATGTAAACAGGATACGGTGTTCCGCCACGACGTCGCATCAAGAGGTAGTTGGCGACCTCTTGGAATAAAGAGCTTCCGTACTGAGAAGAAGAAAACTCTCGATCGTCGCAGCAGAAGGTATAACTGGTGTTATTACCCTCGACCTTGCTGTTTACCCGAACGCTGAAGTACCTGTTGTGCTCGCCAGAACACAATTTTTCGGTAAGAGAAAATTCATTCTCTGCGTTCGTGATTCGATAGAACACGATCCCTGCGCGGGGTAGTCCGGCTCCGGAGGAGTCAGGCGATGGTGCGCTTGCTAATGGTAGATCATAAACCTCCTGGGGGGTGGAGAGCTTGGGATGAACAGCCCTCTCGCCAAGCGCGGAGACAAAGAACTTATCGAAATTGTTTATGAGTACATTGTCGTCATAAAACGAGGTTCGTTGATAGAATAGAGAGCCATTTTCATCAAGGATATAGATGTCGGCATTCTTTCCAACCACCTGGTAGAATAGTTGTACGATATTCTTCCTGTTTGCCTTATAGAGTAACGGGATTGGAGTGTTTGTTAGCGCAAATTGGTCAAACCTGGTGCGCGTGAACTGTGGCCTTGGTTCGGCTAACAGGCGCAAAATGTCTGGGAACGATTCTTTGTACAGATAGTTAAGGGTATTTCCTTCTATGTACAACAAATAATAAACCTTCCCGCAGATTAAAAGATAGCGTAGCGCTTGTTCGGTACGGTATCCCGCTTGCATCCTTTCAGTTTTTGATTTCTCGTCCGTGATGACGCCCAAGAAAAACTCACGCACATCCCGATAGATATCCGAGATGCGCCGTACCAGCGATATGGAATACGTTGAGGAGAAGCTGTATATATTCGGCAAAGGAGGTAGCGGTACGTCTTCTCTCCATATATTCCAGTGCAGGTACTGACAGAGGCTGTTCACCAGTACATGGTCATTCTGGAACGAGTAATTAAATACCTCCTGCCAACTGGTCGTGACCAGCAAATCAAGAGTAACGGCGAGATTGAAAGAAGAATTGCCGTAACTGAGTACATCGCCACGGTTACTAATGAGATCGACACCGCTGCGGTTGTAGCATGACATCGGATCAACGCCAATGTTAACGAATAACATTGTGTTGACGATCTGTGCCGGCTTTCCAAGATCCTCTGTGCTCGATAAAGGAATATTTCCCTGAGGCGAAAAATCGCGCAGGCAGCGGATAACAGCGTTGACCTCCTTCATGTCGAGGAAGCTGGTGCGCTTTTTCAGTGCAATCATTGTGTTCGATCCAATGATTTTATTGAAGTAGCACCAGGTAATGATAGTTACAACGCTGCGTGACTTCTTGATCTCTTCTTCCCTTCCTTCGCGGGACGGATCGCGGACACGCAAGAACCACTCATCCTTTTCTAGTTCGATGGTGACATGCGTCTCTAGCAGATCTTTTGTGATGCCGCGATAAATAATGTCAATCTTCTGCGGTCTGGTGTCGATTGCAGAGAATAATTTCCGACCAAGAATATTGACATCGTTCTCGCTGACGCGCTTGGCATATTGGCTTCCAAAATTGGATAGCATCGCATAACTATTGCTTAACTCCTTGATCAGTAACCGCCTTTCTTGGAGGACGCGATGCCCTTTCCAAAGGGCGTGGGAGTTGCTATCGGCGATCTGTTCGCTACTCCATCCCCACCCAGAAAGGAGTGATTCCATCAGTTCGGTGCGCCAGCCAACCGCATTACCAGCCCTACCGGGGGTGCTGGGGACAACATTTATCTTCAGGTAGAAGCAACGATAGATCAGGTCGAGACGCTCTAATTCATTACGTTTTTTTAGATAGCTTTCCAGCTTGTCGATCAACATGACGTATGGGTCGAGCTTATCTAGTTCAGTAATACCAGAATAAACCGCCTTCTTGTAGCGTAAGCAGAGAAGATCGCTGGTCGGATACTCGTCGGCGTAGGTTTCTATCAGGAGAATTTTTAGGATAGATTTATAGGGAGAGTCGATACCTTTATAGACCTGCCAAAGGCCAGCTCCATAAAACTCTTCCGCAGGGATGTGGGCGAGACCGCCAAAATCGATAACGTCATCTTCGGCGATGAAACGCTTCTTGATGATCGCTTGCAGGCAGTTGTCATAATCTTGCTCGAATTCTGGCGGGATTAACCACCATGCTGGATAACGTCCAGCAACAAAAACTCCGGTTCGATAGAACTCCTCTAGAAGCAAATGATGTTGCGCGGTTCCGCTGCTCTCACTATCGAGATCAAGAACCTCACCAATCTTGAACTGGACAGCATCCATAAAGAAGAAGTGTATTTCTAGTCCAATCTTGGACATCGCCCACGCTTCTATATTGACAGCCTTTTTCTTAAGTTCCTTGAGTTCATCGGGGGGGAGGTTTGGGTTGTAACACAACCAAAAGTCCAGATCGCTTTTTGGCGAATGGGCGATTGTGCCGATGCTGCCCATGATGAAGATAGAATGGACGGCGCAAATGGGTGGGCGCTCGAAACGCGAGATCTTAGTAAACTGCTTTACCGCACTAATACTTGCTTTGGTTGGTTGGTAATTAGAGATGCCGCATGGTGTCGTCGTCTTGACGTAACCTGGCAGCATAGGATGATTCGCATGGAACAGCAGCGGCAGAAAGTCTATAAAATCCTTCTGGCTTTGACGTAGCGACTCTTGCGTACGGCGTATCCGTGCGTCATTGATAAACTCGAAACGCTTTTTGATCTTCTTGAGGTCGGACATGTCATCCAACGGTGCTAACGGAGGCGCACTGCGCTGCTTCCTGTCGTCGGCTGTTGGTGCATCATTCTCCAGAATGTTAGAACTCATTCTCGCCAACCCTCTCAATCTCTCTGCTAACGGAGCATGGACTACGGATATAGTATGGTATTGTGCAATGGTATGACAAGGTTCTAATCTGTCCAGGAGTAGCAGATCCAAGGCCTGGCAAAATCAACGAACCCATCTGCAATCGGATTAAATTGTTCAAAATTATCGCCATAGTGAGTTAATAAGATTTTGCTGCGTAGCGAGTTAGGTAATGCCTTTAGTTGATCGTACGTTGCGTGTACCGTCTCTGGGTTGAATAACTGGCAATCATGGAAGATGGTTTCAATAGAACTTGTATTAATATCCGCAAAGATTGTCTCATCGAATCTTGTGTCCGCAGTAAACAGCACACGGCTGTCAACGATTAGGCTCGTTGACCAAAAAGAATTTTCCCATTTCTGGGCATTGTTTGGTATGTGCATGGTGCGATAGATGGTCAACTTAATGTCCGCGATATCAATGTGGTATGTTTCTCTGGGTTGGGTTTTGCTCCATACTGGCCGAATTGGTTGTGCCAGATCCGCAAAGCTTAGGTGCTCAATCTCATTATATCCGCACCCGCCCTTTAGAGAATACTCCCAAAGAAGATGCTGATACATCTCAGTAATGATAATCTTTGGCTTCTTGCGCAGCATATACCTGGATATTAAAAGCAATTCTTCCAGTCCACCGATATGATCGGAGTGGGAGTGAGTAATGTGATAATAATCAAAGTCGGTGACCTTAATACCCTTTCTGGAGAGCGCCAAAGGGATCGTTGTGCCTATATCAACTAGGATAGTTATGCCATCCTTAGCGATAATTAGTGAGGTTTGGTTGTTTTTTTTGGCAAATGCTGAGCCAACGCCAGCAAATACGAACACCAAACCGTCATTACTTGCGCGTTTAATATCAGAAAGGGACGATATTTCTTGTGTTTCTATTTTTAGGGTCATGGCGCCACTATCA
>CAIRSR010000190.1 GCA_903881315.1 uncultured Thiotrichales bacterium
AGGTGATTGGAAAGGCCGTTACCCAGAAAGACGAACTCATATTTGATATTTTGCCGAATGTTCCGGTGCGCTTTATGGGTGATCCGTTGCGTATCCAGCAAGTCCTCATCAATTATCTCAGCAATGCCGTCAAGTTCACGGAGCAGGGAGAGATCGAACTAACGGTTTCCGTCCAGGAAGAAGACGAGACAAGCGTCTTGCTGCACTTTGCCGTTCGCGACACCGGGCCCGGACTTACCAAAGAGCAACAGCGCCACCTCTTCCAACCCTTTACCCAAGTCGATGCGTCCCCGACCCGTCGCTTCGGGGGTACTGGGCTCGGGCTCGTGCTCGCCAAGAAGTTCGCAGGGCTGATGGGCGGGGAGGTTGGCGTCACGAGCGAACCTGGCAAGGGGTCAACCTTTTGGTTCACGGCACGGCTCGGTCGTGTCGAGGGTGTGCAGACAGGTAACGTCGTGCAGCACTACCTAGGCAAGCGGGCGCTGGTGGTGGAGGACTGTGAGACTACGCGGTTGCTGCTCTCTCAGTTGTTGAAAAAGATTGGCTTTACGGTAGAGGAGGCTGCTTCCGGCGTAGTGGCGCTGGACATGGTGCAGCAAGCGGAGGGCGCATCGCAGCCGTATGACCTGGTGACCCTCGATTGGTCGATGCAGGGGATGGATGGCATCGAAACTGCGCGACGGATTGGTGCGCTCGCGCTACAGGAGACACCGTACCTCCTCATGGTCACCATGCATGGTGAAGACCTTACCCGTCAGGCCGAAGAGGCTGGCATTGAGCAGACCCTCCCCAAACCGATCGAGGCATCTACGCTTTACAATGCGATAGCGTTCCTGCTGGGTTATCCGACACTGGACTCACCGGAAGAACCGGAAAGCCCTACGCAGGTGCAGTTGATACGGGATCTGGCGTTGCGCAAGGGGGCACACATCCTCTTGGTGGAGGACTACGATTCCAACCAAGAGGTGGCCATGACCATGTTGAGAGACCATGGTTTTGTCGTGGATCTGGCCATGAATGGGCAACAAGCGCTGGAGATGGTGCAGCAGGCTGCCGCCGACTTCTACGACCTGGTACTAATGGACATCCAGATGCCAGTGATGGACGGTACGCAGGCCACCCGCGAGATCCACAGGCTCTGCCTCTCTCCACCGCCGATTGTGGCGCTGACCGCCAGTGTCCACTCCGAGGCGCGTGAGAAATTTGAAGCCGCTGGTATGGTTGGCTACATCGCCAAACCGATTGAACCCAATCGGTTGTGGCAGGTGTTGGTGCAACAGATACAGCCGCGCGCCTCCGTCGTGGCGGAAGACAGCCCGGTGTTAGCCGCTGCACCGCTACCACTACCGCGCATCATTGGGGTTGATCAGAAGATAGGACTGCGACGGGCGGATCACAACTACTCGCTGTATCTCTCCCTATTGGGTGCCTTCCTCGAGAGACACCGTGCCGATCTCGGCTACATCACCGCAGCATTGGACAGTGAGCGGTGGGAAGAAGCGGTACGCCGCGCCCATACCCTCAAAGGGATAGCGGGTACTATCGGCGCAGGCCGATTGGCGGGGGCTGCCGCCAGGCTGGAAACCCTGTTGAGGGAGAGGGCGCAACGCACCCAGCTAGACGCCGCGATCAAGGCCGTCGCCGCTCACTTAGACCCGCTCATCGCTGACCTTGCGAGGAAACTGCCACCCAAATTGCCCCCCACAGAAACCCCATCCGACCCACAACAACCCGATCTCGATCGGGTACGGGAGGTTTGTACAACCCTGATCGCGCAGTTGGGTAGTGGAGACGGCATGGTGAACAAGACGATCGCGACCAATGCCCCTCTACTGCAATCCATCTTCGGCGATGATTTTCCTATCATTCAAAAACATGCAGAGAGCTTCAGTTTTAAAGACGCCCTAACGCTTCTCACCCAAGTTGCAGAACAGAAGAAGATATTCGATCAGGGGGAATCCTAGTATGAACACAATCCTGGTGATAGACGATAGTCCAATAGCTCTTGAGCAGACCATCACACTATTGTGTGATACCTACCTTGTAAGGGCTGCCAATAGCGGCAGAGTAGGGCTGGAATATGCCGCCAATGGCCCAGTGCCGGATCTCATCCTTCTTGATGTCGAGATGCCTGAGATGAATGGCTACGAGGTTTGCCGAAGACTGAAGGCGGATCCAGCCACTCGCGACATTCCAGTTATCTTCCTCACCGCGCACGGCGAGGGCGAGCAGCAGAGCAGAGGTTTTGATTTAGGGGCGGTTGATTATGTTGTAAAGCCCATCGAGCCAGTGGTATTGCGGGCGCGGGTGGGAGCCCATATCAAGTCATCCCAGTATACGCACCTATTATCCCAGTATACACACGAGTTGGAGCAGCAGGTAGCGGAGCGTACCGCTGATCTTAAAGAAAGTCGGCACCAGATTATCAACCGTTTGATGAGAGCTGCTGAGTACCGCGATAATGAAACTGGCAATCATGTGATACGCATGAGCCATTACGCCCGCCTTATTGCCAAGGCGATGGGCATGGATGAGCGGTTTGTTGATCTACTCTACGCTGCTGCACCCATGCACGATATTGGCAAGATTGGTATTCCGGATAGTATTTTGCTTAAACCCGGAAAGCTTGACCCGGAAGAATGGGTGATCATGCGCAAGCATCCGGTGATCGGCGCGAAGATTCTCGGCGAACACGATGATGAATTACTCCAAATGGCGCGTATCGTGGCGCTGAATCACCATGAGAAATGGGATGGCAGTGGTTATCCCAATCAGCTAAAAGGCAAGACGATACCTTTGGCGGCGCGGATTGTAGCCATTGCCGACGCATTTGACGCATTGACCTCAAAGCGTCCTTATAAGGAGGCCGACTCAATCGAGGTGGCCGCCAGCAAGATAGAAGAAGATTTTGGTAAACACTTTGACCCGGGATTGAGGAAGCCCTTTAAAGACGCATTACCAGAAATGAAGCGGATCAAAGAAGAGCACCCTGATCAGGAGTGAGGGGCGTCTAAACCGAAGACAAGCCGCTTCTGGCCGCTAACGGCCGATAAGGGACGAACGGCGCGAGGGCAGCGATACGCGAGCGCCAACCATCGTCGGTGGAGAGGGCGGGGTGGCAGCGTCGTTTGGGTCGTGCTTTGTCGCTAACTCGGCGACCTGCCCGCAACACACCGGCCCGGGCCTCAGCCTCGCGCTGGGTGCGAAAGGTGGCGGAGCGCCGCACCAGAGAGACGTAGATCTGGGCGCGGTAGCCCCTGGCGTACTTGATGAGGGAGGTCGTAGCATCGTGCGGATCCCTGAGTGGTCTAGCCGATACTTCTGACGGGCGTCTTGTGCCGCACTCTTCCGTAAGTCCCTTGGTCTGAAACGATTGACACGGTCGAACGAGTTGCACTATCTGGTGCCCGGGGCCGGACACAAACCCCGTTGTATAAAGCCACTCTCAAGCAATGTTGCGTAATTTCTGGGGAGTGATACTCAGAACCCCCAAAAACTACCTCACTTCCCAATCGCCGGAGCCTGTGCCAGCAGTTCAGTCTGTCGAGCATGACCCGCAGAGCTGCCGAAGTAGTACGAGATTACGCTCACCCACGCAGTCCCGAGCGCCCCCACCATCGCAATCACCACCTCGCGACTGCCTGCCGGTGGCTCGACGAACATTAGGGCCGAAAGTAGTCCGAAGAACCCGATCGTAGTCCCCGCAGCCAGAACCATCGGCGTCCAGTCTCTGACTGCCGCCTCACGTTTCCGAGCGCTGTCTCGGTCTCCCGCGTCGGTAGCGGCCAAGAGTTCCTGGTGGGCCAGGTTGAGTTTTTCTAGGTCGATGCCCTGCTGCGCCATCGCCTCGGCGTGTTTTTGGTCTGCGGTGCGCATGGCCGCTACGACCTCCGGCGTCATATAGCAAGAGCAGCATAAAATGATTGACTAACCACCCCACACCTTCGGAGCCCCCCTCCACGGGAGGGGAATTGGGGAGGGGTTTTTACTTTTTACCTGCCATCGTTTTATGTGAC
>CAIRSR010000191.1 GCA_903881315.1 uncultured Thiotrichales bacterium
GCCCCTACGGGGCACCCCTCCACGGGAGGGGAATTGGGAGGTATTATTCCCCTCCCATGGAGGGGTGGACGGCGAAGCCGGACGGGGTGGTTACTACGCTAAGACAATAGAGCAAGGGCGGCATAAAAATGATTGGATAACCACCCCGCCCCTACGGGGCACCCCTCCACGGGAGGGGAATTGGGGCAGCAACATAGCTTGATGATCAGTCAAGAACAGAAGCCCGCGCAGCAGACCTCATCACACAAGATAATCCAACGCCAACCCCGAGAATACCGCAAAACCAAACCAGTGGTTATTCAAGAAGGCACGGAAACAAGCGGCAGGTTCGCGCCTCCGTGCCAGCCATTGTTGATAAACGGCAAGGCCAGCCGCCACCAAAAGACCCGCGAAATAGAGATAACCGCGCTGAGTTTCGACACCAACGCCCGCCATCAGCAGCAGCACCATACTGTGGGCAATGGCAACCGCCAAGAGATCGTAGCGACCAAACAGGATGGCGGTAGATTTTACCCCGATCTTTTCATCATCCTCGCGATCGACCATGGCATAGAGGGTATCGTAGGCCACTGCCCAGATAACGGCGGCCACAAAGATTGTCCAGGCTACGGGGGGGATGGTGTTCAATTCTGCGGCAAAGGCCATTGGCACCGCCCAACCAAACGCCACCCCCAAATAAAATTGCGGAAGATGGGTAAAGCGTTTCATGAAGGGATAACTCGCTGCGAGGAATGCACCCACTAGCGAAAGCTCGATAGTAAAGCGATTCATTAACAATACCAGCCCAAACGACACCAGCGCGAGCACAGCAAATACTGAGACGGCTTCGGTGGGGCTGACCTTACCTGTTGCGATTGGGCGTTTTTGGGTGCGACGTACCTGGGGGTCGAAATCACGGTCGGCATAATCGTTGATGGCACAACCAGCCGCACGCATCAATGCCGCACCCACCACAAAAACAATCACAACGAGGGTTGTTGGTTTGCCGTTTCCAGCAATCCATAAGGCCCACATCATCGGCCAGAGCACCAGCAGGATCCCGATCGGGCGGTGAAAACGGGTGAGCAACCAGTATTGGTACAGGCGCTCCCGTAGCGGGTTTATCGGTAACCATTCAGACCCCTCCCCCCTTTGGGGGGAGGTTGGGAGGAGGGGGGAGAACTTTTCAATATCTTCCCTCCCCTTGGCCCCCTCACAGCAGGAGGGGGAGTGAACGGTTACATTTATCCTAATAGCAGAAGAATTTTCGGGCATAAAGGCGTAACTCTAGCGAAGTCCCAAAGGATTGGCGGCTGGCGTATCGGACATGGGGCCGTTGTTGGAAGGCAGAAAGACCTCTGCAACCAAGAGCGGCCTACTCCCCACCCAAAAGAGCGAACGCCTGGCCCAAAGGATGGCGGGCATCACCGAGGTTGGCCGCGCCGCCCGCCGATAGAGCCGATGCTGCGGTTGCAGACGGGCCAATTCTACCTCGCCGCGTACTACCGTTGGGTCAGCGAACAAGACCGCCCCCAGTGGGCGGCTGCCGAGGCGCAGTAAGCGCCGGGCCGGGCCGGCCAAGGTGGTGGTCGGGATCACGGTGCGGGCATAGACCCACGGCGTTTCGTCGCACAACAGCAGAACCTCGCGCAACCAGACGCGACCCTGACGGTTGGTGCTAAGGGCAACCGCCTCACCAGCGTCCGCTCGCCCCCACTGTTCCCGCAACACCTGTACGCGCATGGTTCCCGGGCACGCCCGCACCACCCGCCGCGTAAGCGAGCCGGCGTCAAGCAGCCACGGCACCATCCGACGCGGGATGGGGGGCCGAAAGTAGGCGGGGCGGCGAACCCAATGCGGCGTCTCCGCAGTATTACCGTGCAGAAGCATCACGAAGATTAGTCAAGGTATCGAGAAAAACAGAGAAGGTGGAACGACTACTCGCAGCAGTCGGATGCTCGCATACTAGCGAAACCAGGTGGTTTTGGCCATTGCCCTGGGCTTCGGGGCGACACCAAACCGCCAGGCGCTTGGCAGAGGGCCGCAAAAATGATAACCTATCACAATGAGGGGTTGGTGGTTTAGGAATTGTGGATATCTTCCTAGTTCTTGGTCGTTGGTAATCTTCGAGTAACCGTTCACTCTCCCTCCCACTGGGGGGCCTGAATGGTTACCTCTTCTGATGGTAATGGTGCGCCCATGTATCCGGTTAGTCTTGAGGTTGGTTCAGAGGTAACGCTAGATATTGCGAAGGTCTGCACGCGGATCAAGTGCGAATTTATCGGGATGAGTCTTCAGCACTATATCATCATCAAGATTGTCAATCCTGACATCCATACCAAGATCCAGCGGTCTTTGGCACCAGAGACCTCGGTGACTATTCGCTGCCTGCAAGATGGCATTGTCTACGCCTTTGTGTCTACCGTCATCAGCACCTTGAATGCGCCGGATAAACTCATCTTTATTACCTATCCCAGCAGTGTGATGGAAAAGGCGGTTCGTCAGCAACTCCGCGTGAGATGTAATCTCCCCGCCAAGGTAAACCTAGACGGGGAGATCTACAACGGCGTGGTGATCGATATTAGCCGCAAGGGATGCTTGTTTACCTTCTCAAAGAGTAGGAGCTTGCGCCGCGAGGCTTTGATTGCCAAATGTTCCCATTCACTAGAAGAGATTGGCCTACAGCTACAATTGCCCGGAGTGGTTGCTGACCTTGCTATCAAATGCCTCAAAAGAAATCTCCGCCCAGACGATATTGCGATTGGGGTAGAATTCCGTGACATGGCGGACGAAGATACTATCTTGCTGCATGAGTATTTGCTGAATGTTGACGCCTTACCAAAGCACTACAATTTTACCCTGGCAGTCATGAGACATGCCGTCTGGATGCGGCGGCTTAGGGCGTTTCTGGATGGGGCGACGGATGTCTCTACTGGCGAATTTAGCTCTTCCCATGAGTGCGGGCTTGGGCGGTGGTTGTACTCCGAGGGCATGAAGACCTATTCGTATCTGGAGGGGATGACGGAACTCGAGAATGCACACAATCAGCTCCACAATCTCGCCAATGATCTGGTGCTAAAGAGTCGGCTCGGGCCGTTCTCGACGGATGAAAAGGGGTTTTATCTGTTGCAGATAGATAACATCTCTCTTCGGCTTACCGATCTACTAACCAATCTTGAGCGGCAGGCGGCGACTGGCGTAGAGTAGGCGGGCGCGTAATGAGGCGATGGGGGGGCTAGCTAAGCGCACGGAGCGCCTTGGCCTTGGTCCCGCTCATCCACTTCATGTCAGCAAGCGACCGCGCCTGCAATTCCTCCATGGCGCGGTCTTGCGCCTCCTGGGGGAGCTTCTGGTACTCGGCATAGTCGGCGTCGCTCATGCCCTCGGGCTTGTCCTCGAAGAGGGGCTTGTAGCCACGCACACTTTCCGCCTGTTTGATCTGGTCTTCACTGGCCAGCAGGCGGTCGAACACCTGCCGAATCTCGGGGGTAAGCTCGATCTTCAGTGTGCCGAGGCTCTGGTAGACGTGCATGAGCCACGCCTTAAAGCGCGAGAAGATACCCTGCATCTCGATGTTTGGCGCTTTCCCCTCCATCAAGTACTTCTCGAATCCCTCGGCAAATTGCTCGTGACCGTCGCGCTTCTCGTCGAGCGTCATCTTGTCCCAGGCACCACGCCCACCCGCCACACCCATCCACTTCAAAGCAGCCTCCATGTCCTTCGCCATCTCGGGCGAGGTCGCGGCCACCTTGCCCATGGTCTCCAAGAAGAAGTGCCCGGACTCGTGCAAAAGGGTCGAGAGGTCGGCGGACTTTAAGAGGGTGATGGTACTGGTCGCGGGGTCGAAAGCGCCACGGGCAGATTGCTCAAGAAGCCGCTTTACATCCTCAATGGACTGGTGTACCTTTTCGCTTAGCCCACCTGTCCTAAGTTCCGCAATGGAGTCAACACCGGTCTTAGGCTCAATCCCTTCCTGCGAAGGGGCCCGCAGCGTGGGCTTTTCTACGTCTATCGTTTCGATAGAGTAGAGTGGGTTTGGCTTCTTTGGGCTCGTTGTCTCCTTGACCGTCATTTTGACCGCAACCACTTTTCCGTCAGCACCGACCATCGGTGCCACGTATCGGTGTATTCCAGAGATGGTTAGCTCTCCGTGCTTATCGGCGTGGGTTTCATCAAGCAAGGCATTGGCGAATAGTTTGTCTACATTCGCCACAGCCAACGAGTGATCGTTGAGAGACGTAGATTTAGTGACTGCGCTATCACTCGTCATCTTCCCTAGTGTATTTTTGGATACAACCGCATCCAGTCCGGTGCTTTCATTGTGCAGTGGCTTGCCAATAAACTCCGCAGCCGCATTCCTGGCATCGTCGAGTGTAGCCGCGTGACGATCTGGCGTTGCTTTGTGTAGCGGGTTCACCTCCTGCCCATACCCATCCCCGCCACCGAGCGCGGTATTAAACTGGACAGGGTGCGCCTCCAACGCCTCATGGGGCATCACGCCGAGGTGGTTACCCAGCACGGTGTAGAATAATTTATAGAGGGGTGCCACGGTCTTCGCCA
>CAIRSR010000192.1 GCA_903881315.1 uncultured Thiotrichales bacterium
AAATCTCCGTTCTCGCGCCACGCTATAAAATCTCCGTTCTCGCGCCACGCTATAAAATCTCCGTTCTCGCGCCACGCTATAAAATCTCCGTTCTCGCGCCACGCTATAAAATCTCCGTTCTCGCGCCACACCATAAAAAAGGCCCACATTCGTGGGCCTTCGCCTTTTCGCTTAGCGAGGCCATCATTTTTTTTTCCGCTCGGCCCGCAGCCTCTGCACCTGCTGATCAACCGCCAGCGCCTCGCGCAAGGTACGCGCCCGCACAATATCCACTACCCGCGTTTCGGCATCTGCCTCGGCACGTTGCTCCTCGGCAAGCCGCGCCCGACGTGCCGCAATGATGTTCTCTTCTCTCTTTGACCACTCCTTTTCCTCCGCCTCGCGCTGCAATTCCCTCTGCCGTAATACCTTGAGTTGTTTCTCGGCGTCACTCGCAAATTGCTCCCATTCCGCCTCGTGCTTAAGCTCCTTTATCCGATCTCGCATCTGGAGCGGATCGGGCACGTCTTCGGGACGCGCAATTGGTTTTGCTTTAATACGTTTTAGGCTATATAGCGTACGCATCATGTTCGTGCCACCCATTACCAGAAAAAGTGTGCAACCCCCCAATCCCTTGTCGAGACACCCCCAGCACAACCCCCCCATTAGCCATCGTACTGGTCATCCTACCGTCAATCAGGCTTAACGCAAATCCTCTCCGTTACGGAAAGCACACCTTCGCAAGACAACGATAAGATGACTTACTAGGAAACCTCGCGTTGCCCACTTGCGGGTTACGCCAGGGGATTCGTCACCATTTCACTTGCACCCCTCCTTTTTAGAAGGGGCCGCCTCAGAGGATTTTAGCATGTCACAGCGCAACCCGCACGGAAAAAAAGAGATAGAATCTACCCCCAGCAACCTTTGTCTGTCATTGACCGCGCAACGCATCAAGGCACGCCGCGACGAACTCGGTTGGTCACAAGAGACCCTAGCGAAACGGATCGGCGTCACCCGTGCCGCCATTTCCTACTGGGAGACAGGTGCCACCAAATCCCTCACCGGAGACAATTTATTCAGGGTTGCCCGTGCGTTAGGCGCGGAGCCAGAATGGCTGATGGGTGGGGCCAACGCGCCTACCCCCGTCGGCGAAGAGCAGCCCAGCGAAGAGCTGGTCGCCATCGTGCGCTTTGCCGGGGGCTCGCCGGGCACCAACCCGAGCGAGGTGTTGATGCTCCCGCACACACTCGTGCGGCTCATGGGACTTGACCCCGCCGCCCCCGATAACGCCTGCTTCGTCCTCGCTGAAGGCGACAGCATGTCCCCGTCCACGCCGAATGGCTCTATCGTCATCGTCAACACCAGCAGGCGCGAACTGCGCCATGGCAAGGTATTCGCCTTCCTGGTCAGCGGCGATGTACGCCTACGGCGCGCCTTCAAACCCCTCAGCGGAGAAGGCTGGCGTCTCAGCGCCGACAACGACAACAAGCGCGTCTACCCCGACGAGACTATCCCCACCGACCACACCATCACCATCATCGGTCAGTGCGCCTGGCGCTGGGGAGAACTGTGAGGGCAGCGGGACGTGTATTTACCGATTAGGTAAATAATTATCGGCAGATATTTACCGATTAGGTAAATAATGTTAGGATTACTATCATTGAATATTCGCTACAAAAATGTGAAGCTCCGCCGTCTCTGCACAGAACATAGCCTTTGCGGTGCAAACGCTTGGGGCGGACTGTGCGCGCAAGTTACATGCCCGCATCAAGGACTTGACGGTTGCCGAACGGAGTCATGAGTTAGTAGCCGGTAAGCCCAAGCTACTTAGCGGGGATAGGGCCCGTCAACTTTCGATTAGACTGGATGGAGGGCGACGCCTGGTAGTAGAGCCCGATCACGACCCTTGCCCCTGTCACGAAAATGGTTCTATTGATTGGTCAGCGATAACGGACATCCTCATCGTGGACATCGGAGACTATCATGACTGAATCAGCCGCCACACCGGATTGGGTCTCCCCACCAGGCGATACCATTCAGGACATCATCGAAGAAAAGGGCTGGACACAAGCCTCTCTGGCAGAACGCCTTGGCTACAGCGAAAAGCACGTCAATCAATTGATCAAGGGGAAGGTTCCATTAACCGAAGACGCAGCCATTCGACTGGAGCGCGTTCTTGGCAGCACCGTTCGGTTTTGGTTAGCCCGCGAGGCAGAATACCGCGAGAGTTCTGCGCGCTTGGAGGCCACAAAGAAGGTTGCCGAATGGGCCAAGAACCCACCAGATAAACAACTCTTTGTGGCAATGATGGCGGCCAAGATTATTCCTATGCGTAAGGTAGATGCGATAACCCTACCGGGCCTTATCGAAGAGTGGCTACGCTTTTTTGGTGTGGCATCGCCGACGGCATACGCTGAGCGTTACCACAACTTGCAAGCGCAATTCCGGCGTACCCGTGAAGAGAAAAGCGATCCGAGTGCTGTCTTGGTTTGGTTACGCCAGGGCGAGATCACGGCGGAGTCTCTTGGGATCGCAGCAAGATATGATAAAGCACGGCTTCTGAATCTCCTGCCTGAGATTCGGTTACTCACGGTTCAGCAACCAGAAGGCTTTCTGCCACGGCTGCAGGAATTATTTGCGCTGGCGGGTGTTGCCTTGGTGATCGTGCCTTTCATCCCAAAGACGCATGTCAGTGGTGTAACGCGCTGGCTTACTCATCGCCCCTTGATCCAGCTTTCTTTATACGGTAAGACCACCGACAAATTCTGGTTTACCCTGTTTCACGAGGTCGCGCACGTCCTGCTCCACGCGAATGATAAGAAAAGCATCTATCTTGACGACGATCGGCGCATCCAGCCCAGTCCTTCTGCCGAGGACAAAGAGGCCAATGACTGGGCAAGCGACTTCCTAATACCCCCCGACTATGCGCCAGAATTGTCTACCCTCCGGACACAGGAGCAGGTAATTGAGTTTGCGCATCGACTTGGAATACACCCAGGTGTTGTTGTCGGTCGCCTACAACACGATAAGGTGATCCCGTACCATCAGATGAGTTCTCTGCGAGAGAACATCTCGTCGCAGTAACGACAAGTAACAGGCCGACCTTCACCAACCGTTAAGAAATACCAGATGCCCGATCATTGTCCTTCCTCAGCCCATTTCCTTCAGGATTTCCACAATACGGGCCTGGGCCTTTTTCAGGCGGGTGTGGGCGGCACTAAGATTAATTCCGACCACCCGCCCGACATCACGCAGGCTTTTCTCTTCCCGATAGATTAAAACGCAGACAATCTTTAATTCCGGCGGGAGCCGCTCCACCGAGCGCCCAATCAGCTCGAGATCCTGCGTATTCGGCCCCTGCAACGGCACCGATTGCCAAGCACGCACCGGCGGCGTCAGGTTAAACATCGACGAGCGCCCGGGGAAACCAACCCCACCCAGATCCAACCGAACCGACCACCGCCCCCAAATCCGCAACAGATAATCGATATTCCCATTCGCGCCTTTCATAACCCCCCCCACACCCTCCGCCGCTACCCGTGCCATCCACGGAGGCTTCGCTTGCTGGTGCCTAAAGCAATGTAATGCTACTTACTAATGGTTGTCAAGCTTGGTTTCTGTGGCACAGGGTGTGTGCACTTGCCGCAGCCGGTGTCATGCGCCTATTGGTCGCCCGATTGATTAGATTACTTATCTCGCAGAAGCAATGACTTAGTTGCCGACATCTTAGGGCACAGGTCGAGCGTCTCGCGGGGCAGAACCCATCATGTAGCGCCGTTTGTCGCAGAGGTGTGAAAATTGTATTGACGCGCCGATAACCTTGCTTTACAGTGTTGTCCGGTGAGCGGGGTGGTGGGTTGGGGGGGGATTGGATGTGGAGATGATTACGGTACGGGCGAGTAGTTGGTCGGATTTATTTGATTGTCCGGCGCGGTGGTACGCGAGGAATATTGAGGGGAGGCGGATTCCGTTGAGTGGTGCGGCGCATTTAGGTTCTAGTTTGCATATTGGGACTGGCGTATTTGATGATGCACGCTTGAGGGGTGATCCGATTGGGGTAGATGATGCGGCTGGGGTATTGGTAGATGCGTTGCATAATCCGGTTGGTGAGGTGAATTGGGAGGATTTAGGGAATGCGCGGAAGGTTGAGCCGATTGCGTTGTCGTTGCATGGGCGGTATTGCCGGGAGATAGCGCCGCATCGGGAGTATATTGCGGTTGAGGCGTTGTGTGAGGCATTGGATATCCGCTGTGAGGGGATTACGGTACGTCTTACTGGGACGACGGATCGGATACGCCGGAGTGGTGCGGATGGGTATGGGATAACGGATTTAAAGAGTGGGGCGCGGGCGGTGGATGGGGAGGGACGGGCGGTTACGAAGGGGCATGGATTACAGCTTGCGGTCTATGAGTTATTGGCGGAGCAGGTGATTGGGAAAAAGATTACTACAGCGGCTGAGGTGATTGGGATGCAGACGACGAAACAGGCGCGTATTGGGACTGGGCGTGTTGAGGCGGCGCGTGAGACATTGATTGGGACGGAGGAGAGACCGGGGATGTTGGAACATGCGGCGGGGATGATGCGGGCGGGGATGTTTCATGGGAATCCGAGGTCGAATCTTTGTTCGGAGAGGTATTGTCCGGTGTATGGGGAGTGTCATTATCGGTAGGGCTGGGCTGATCGGTTGACCTGATCGGTTGACTTTATATTAAATCCCTTCCGCCTTCCAGGGGAAGGGGCTGGGGGATGGGGTTGAGACTTTGGCTTGGAGATTTTGACTTGGAGACTTTGACGTAACAATTACTGCCTGACCATGATTTCTTAGTAAGCATTACTTGATCAGTATGACTTAATCCTTAACCCTGACATTTAGAGACTATCCCTTTACCAACAATCTTTAATTGCATTTCGTAATCTTCTACTAGAGTGGCAGCCTCATGTGCGCCCCCCAACAAGTATTTAAATAAAAATGAACAAGAAAAAATACAGTCAACCATCAAAGGATCAACCCCTCCCCCAGCCCCCTCTCCTGAGAGGCGGAGGGGATTTAGAACTAAACAAGTAGGGAAATAAATGTCCTTCAGTGATAAATTTTTTGCAACCTTTCTAACCAACTAACCTTTCTAACCAACCAATCCATAAAACCAACCGGGCAACCGCCCCACAACCACTAGGAAAAGAAACCATGTCAATCCCAGCCCTCAACATCCTCGACCTCAAACAATCCCCCAAGCCCACCCCACCAGAAATCACCAGCACCACCATCACCACCTTCTACGAAAACAACAAAGACGCCATCAGCGCCATATTACCCGCCCATCTCCACCCCGAGCGCATCCTCAAAATCGCCTTTCGCATCGTCCGCACCACGCCACGGCTTCTTGAATGCTCCACCCAAGGTCTGTTCGGCGCTATCGTCCAGTGCGCCCAACTCGGCCTCGAACCCAATACCCCCATGGGCCACGCCCACATCATCCCCTTCCACAACGCCCGCGAAAATAAAACCGATGTCCAAGTAATCGTCGGCTATCGCGGACTCATCGACCTCGCCCGCCGTTCCGGTCAGATCATCAGCATCGCCTCTCACGCCGTCCGCGCCGAAGACAAATTCCGCTGGGAATACGGCCTCGATGAACAACTCAGCCACCGCCCCGCCCCCAACAATCGCGGCGAGATCACCCATTTCTACGCCGTCGCCAGACTCAAAGACGGCGGCTACGCCTTCGAGGTAATGACCCGCGACGAAATAGAACGAATCCGCGAAACCACCCGCTCCTATCGCACCGATAAGAAATACGGACGCCAAGGTATCTGGGAAATGCACTTCGAAGAAATGGGCAGAAAAACCGTCATCCGCCGACTGTTTAAATTCCTCCCCGTCTCCATCGAACTCGCCACCGCAACCGCCCTCGATAGCATGGCCGAAGCCGGAAAAAGCCAACACCTCGAATCTACCCTGCAAGGCGAATGGACTACCCCCAACGCCGATAACGAAACCACTCCAACCGAATCCCAACCCGAATCCCAACCCGAATCCCAACCCGAATCACCACCCGAAAAAAATAGTGCGCCAAAAACGGAATCACCAGAAAAGGTCGCAGAACCGCAAAATAACAATGCCTGGCCCGAGATCGTCACCATCTACGAAACCGGCAAACAAACCTGGATCGACGTGAGTGGCACTACCTATAATCCAGAACTCCACGCCTGGAGCACCTCACACAAACAACCCTCCATCTCCCCTGCTGGCCTATTCCGCCCACGTCGGCGCAAGAACCACCACACCCAGCATACCTCCAGCAAGGATGCGCATGACAGCCAGAAAAACTTAGAATAGAATACCGCATCGTTCTGCGGGGAACGCTCCGGCCTGCGGGCCGGAGCGAACCAACGCGGTTCCAAAGAAACCGAGGAGTACGGCAATGAACGTCCGTAGCGAGGTTGCAAAAAGACTGCAGACCGAAATGGTGCGCAAAGGGTTCCTCGCCAGCACCCTTGCACAAGAAGCCAGCGTACCCCAAACGACCATTGATGAGTACCTGCGCGGCGCACGAGAGATCTCCTTCACGGAACTAAGACCCATCTGTGAAGCACTTACGCTACGCCTCATGTGGTTGCTCGCACCTCACTATGAACGGCCACTCCTGCAATATCGCGTCACTAGCGGCCAGAAACGGGATAGATCGCGTGTCGGCGAAATAGAAAATGTTTTCCTAACCATCGCTAGCCTACTCCCAAAAACACGCGACATTCCCACAACACCACTTGACGATAGTTACAATGACGTCCCGTACCTATTAGCCGCAGTAAACAAAGTCGTCGAGTTCCACCGCGCCGAGCACCCTACCGTCGAGTCGATTTACACAAGTATCGGACTACCCGTGCTCCCAATAAGCGCGGGCAAGGATAGCTTTGACGCCTTCCTGATGCGCACCAAGCATCACGCCATGGTTTGTGTGAATGTTAGCCAACCAATCAACCGCATTCATTTCTCGTTACTGCACGAAATCGCCCATTACCTGTACCATCGAAATCAAGAAGTACCCATAGACTTCCTGCGCAACGACCTCTACGAACAGAACATTCCTGATGAGGCCAAACCAGAATTCATCGCAAATAAGTTCGCGCAGCTATACCTAGTACCCTTCAAAGAAGCCGAACGCCTGGCCAGTAAATGGCCGGCCTTACCGAATATCTCTCTGTTTCTACAAGAGCACCGCACCAGTGCAAGAGTCTTGGCGCATGCCATGCGTGACATCTGGACTTGCAGGCATACCAATAAGACTCCAAATTTCAAGGTACTGGCGGACACCATCGCAACATCTGCTGGAAATGCGGGCTGCGAAGATACTAGATTAACGGACTTCTTGGTGGATCAAAAAAATACACTGCGCAGTAGGCTTTCCGAGAATCGGGATAAGTTCTCTGATGATGTGTGGGAGTTGGTCTGGTGTGGTTGGGACATGGATAATGCCTAGCACACGAACGGCAATTATCGATACTAATTTTATTCAAAGGGCATATAAGGTAGATCCCTCTTGCGATTTGCTTGAGCTTATTTGTGACGCATACTCTGCGCAGGGTATTGTGGATCATGCCCAGGTTGCGAAAATCTCTTATTGCGATAACCTAACCGAAAGGTTTGCAGACCACCGCGTCACAGATGAGCAGGTCGCTGAGTTCATGCTTTCTTACCAAGGTCAATTCAAGCTAGATAGGGTTGTCCGCGATCCGGTCGATCTAAAACTTGTCGTATTTGCAATGCAGCATATCGAAAACTGTACGTTCCTAACCTGCGAGGCCAGACTGCTAGAATTGAGTGAGCAGCAAGGGATTGGTCGCGCATGTTTTAAGGCCGCATTGCACCAACTGGACGAACAGATCGGCGGCCTCTTCGACGGAGCGACCTACCAGACCGATGCTATGTTCATTCCACTCGAGGATATCGAAACGTCGCGGAGGGATCCCTTCTTCCACTACAGCCTGGCGTTACGCTGCCCTCCCTGCCATCCGAGTTCCCACTGCAAGACTCACCGCAAGCCACCCCGCAACCCCACCCCCTAGTATTGGGCCAGCGCAGCAAGCGGTGGGGGTGGAATCATCACGACGCGCACCAACCACCAGCAGCTCGGCAGGCATTGCGCGGGCTTGCTCAGAACCCCGTCCGGTTCCACAAAACGTGACGCCAACCCATCGATAAGCTGCCACGCCGTTTGTTCGACTGCGGCACGTTGCAGCACCTGCGCCACATCGTAGTGATTGCTCTTGGTCGCAGCGAGGAGCGCCGCTTGGCCGCTCTGCCCCACCATGCTTGCCCCGGCAGCGAGCAAGGCCTGCACCACATCCAAGCCCCCCGCCGTCGCCGCCGCAGAAAGGGCCGCCCCGCTGACCTCCGCCCCCGCCGCCAACAACTCGCGCACCACATCGATATGGTCGCCACCCGCCGCCGCAACGAGCGCGGTCATCCCATTGCGCCCCACCCCATGTATCTTCGCGCCCGCCGCCAACAACACCCGCACCACATCCAGATGCCCACCCCGCGCCGCCGCCAACAACGCCGTCGCACCCGCCCCCGCGTTGACATCCGCACCCGCCGCAAGCAATAGCTGCACCATATCCAGGTGATTCTCAGCGGCAGCCGCCGCGAGCGCCGTATTACCAACCTCCGCGCCGGCATTGACATCCGCCTTGGCCGCCAGTAACACCTTCACCACGTCAAGGTAATTTGCGCCCGCCGCCCCGCTAAGCGCAGTTACGCCACTGCGTCCGTGCGCATTGACCTCAGCGTGGGTGGCGAGGAGGGCGTTGACCACATCGAGATGGCCTGCACCGGCGGCGGCGACCAGGGCGACATTGCGGTCGTGTACGGTGACATGCGCAGTCAAGAGCGCATCAACCCGCGTGATGTTGCCCTCAAGCGCCGCCTGGTAGAGATTCTCGGCAGCAGCAATGTCCTCGGCCCCCACCACCAACGGGCAAGCCAAGACCATGACCAGAAAAAAGCGCGTAGACCACGCCATAGAAACCCCCTCGACGATTCGACCTGTACCTACTGGCTTACCACAACGGCGGGTGACAATGCAAGAGCACACAGCAAGCTGGTGGTAGTATCAAGGAATACGACAGGTGCGCACTTGATCGTCAGAGAGAAAAGGGTATTATTGCCCTGAGCCCACCGTGGTGTTTTGGGCCGCGACCCGCAACGCAAAGGCAACGCAGACTTTCCGTGATGCGCACTTTATGTAAGGTCTCTACGGAACAAGATGGCACACAAAAATACCAGTTTACATCTATGTGAACTTTATGTTTGAATTAGTCGGTAAGATCCGCACCATTCGCTACTGCGAGCTTCCGCCGGAGGGCTTTGACCCGGATGACTGGCAGCCGCCGAGTTGGCATCAGACCACGCAGGGCCTATCCGCGCAGAAGCGTAAACGTAGCTGGGCGAGTATCTTGGTAAAGCAAAAAATGTTTGTGGATGGGAAACAACTTAAGGCACCGGATCATTTTAACACAGAGGGCATACTACCCGACGATAAGCATTTTTATGCCATTAAGGCTGGCAAGGTACGTGCGTACGGTTGGTTTTCCACCCGCATGAAGGGCGTATTCTTCGTGAGCCATTTTGTCCTCAAGGATGGCGAGAAACTTGCCCCCCAGGACACGACTCACGTGATCCGCAACTGGCGATCCATTGAAAAGATTGAGGAGTAACCAACATGACCGATTTCCTTGAGCGCTGGGCCAACAAGGATCCGGAGAATGCGAAGCTTGTTGCTGAGGAGTGGTTCATCACCGAGGTCACCGAGGTGGTGTGGGCGTCTATGGAGCAGGCGGGGGTTTCTAAGAGTGAACTGGCGCGGCGGCTTGGCACGAGCAAGGGACATATCACGCAGTTGCTGGGTGGTTCGCGCAACATGACCCTGCGCACTTTGGCGGACATCTGCCACGTATTGGAGATGAGGCCGTCGCTTCGCATTCTGCCACGACGTGTGCAGGAGGAAGCGGAGGAGCCGCGCCTCAACAGCCCTGCCACACGGAACGTGCAGTACCTTGTCGTGCAAGATCAGCGTCTCTGGATTACAGAATCCCGCCCTCCCAACCACACCAGGCTGCAATACAACAAGCCCAGTCACTCTGTCGATCAAACATCGATCGAGGAATCCGTAGCGGCGTAGATAATGAACCAAGAACTGATCAAACAAGCCAGCCAATCGCTCGCCATCCAAGCGGTTTATCTGCGTTCGAGCCAGATTCGCTGCAAAGAAAACTTTCTTCCCCCATGGTTCCAAACTGACTTCGCGCTGACCCCGCAACTCCGCTATGGCGCGACCGGCAAGCTACGGTTCATCGTACCTGAACAGACAGCCACCGACGACGCGCCAAGGTTGGTTCTCTTCTACTTTGCGACTGGGGTACGGCTCATCGACGACGCAGCACTCACTGCCGCAGACCAAGAGTCCACCATCCCTGACGAGGCGGTGTATCTCGAAATAGAGTGCGAGTTTTGCGCCCACTACCAATTGGCCCCCACAGCGGACATTGAAGCGCTGGGCCCAGCCCTTGAGGAATTCGGTCGCTATAACCTCGCCTACCATGTGTGGCCGTATTGGCGCGAGTATGTCCAAAGCGTTTCTGTCCGCATGGCGATTCCACCAATCCCGATCCCCATGTACCGCGTTCCTGCGCCTGATCGCTCAGAGAAATAGATCAGCCTCACGGCGACGCCTCTTGTCCTATTGGGCGCAAGTCCTTGGTTAGTGCGTCCAATCGCCATGCCGCCCACCGATTGGGGAGTCCTTTGAGGGGCAGCTATTCTTTGTCTTTCGCATCGGCGGGCTGCCGAGCTTTCTTGGTACGCGCCCGCGTTTTCTTAACGACCTGCACACCCTTTATCTGATTACTCTCTGCATCCTTCCCCGTTTGGAGGGCAACAGTGGCGTTATCACCAATGTGTAGATGATAAACATCCCCGCCTCTCTGTCCACCGGAGTCAGTAAAACGCACGCCATCCAGCAATTCACTTATCGTATATTTTCGAGTAGCTTTATCCGGCCAGGTATGGGTTTCCCCCGCCGCCTCCATGTCCACTAGTTGCTTATAGCTCACATCGAGATCTAGATTATCCGGCAGAGGAACCCGCGCCTCCGCGCCAATATCCCCTTGGAGGCGATGCACCCGCTCTAGGTCTGTCAGGATTACATGCAGCGCGGCACGCTGGAATTGTGGCGGCCCCTGCACGCCAATATCGACCAGGCGCTTATCCCTATCACCGCTCACCAATACCCGACAATCCGCCGCCGCAAACATCCCGCCCGATCGCCAACAGGTCTTGGCCTCGGTAAGCTTCGTGTGCGCCTCGACGATAAAGCGCGGGAGCAAACCCCTCGGCAGGAATTGGTAACGGAAGCGCAACCGCAGACAATCCTTCTCCCAGAAATCCTTATACTCAGGCCCCTCGACCGGCAGCCCCTCGGGCACCAGGAATTCGTCTTTACTGCCCGGCAAGAGAAAGCACAGCCCGAGGTCATCCTCCTGCATCATCGTTAGGATATATTCATGGCGCTCGGGCGGATACTTCTCCTTATCCAGCCAATCACTAAGCCGTTCTCGAGGAAAGATGCCCTTCTGGTGCACCAGCGCGGCTTGCGTCAGGATCGAATAGATGGCACCGGTCAGCCAATTGGGGTCGAGCAGCACGGTATTGCGCTTGACCTCGAGATCGCCTGGATTAAACCCATAGGCCACCACCACCCCGAGGTCGTGCAAGAGGCGCAGCAGATAGCGCTGTTCCTCCGCACCCGCGAGTTCGGTTTCACTCACCCGCTCGGTCTTGGGCACATCCCCGCAAAACTTCTCGTAATCCACCAGCGGCAGGATATTCTTGTTACGCGCCGCCGCTGCGATCTGCTCTTTCACCCACAGATAGCTCGGCGGGAAACGGTCGCGGATCTCCTTTAGGGCCGAGTGTTCTATTAGTGTCTTGACGATCAGTTCGCGCAGGGCTTGAATCTTATCCTTAGAGTAGTCATTATTATCACAAGAGGTGCGCACAATCGCGACGATCTGCGGATGATCGCGTTGTAGTTTATTCTCCTCCAGCAACAGCTTTTGCTCGCCGTTGTCCGATTTATTGATGACGACAATCACCGGCGCGTCCTCGGCGCGATTCGCAATCGTCTTTAGCCATTCATAGATGAGTTTATCGTCC
>CAIRSR010000193.1 GCA_903881315.1 uncultured Thiotrichales bacterium
ACCAATCCCCTATGCGCTGGCGCGGATTGCCGCGCCAGGCGAGACCCGCGCAAACCTGGCGGCGGGTGGCAAAGGGATTGGGGTCGCGCTGACCAGCCGCGACCGCTGGATCTGCGCACAGATAGGGCCAGAATTGCGCCGCAGGGGTTTGTTATTTGTCGGGCTGGATGTCATTGGGGATTGGTGCACCGAGATCAACGTGACGAGCCCTACCTGTATCCGCGAATTGGATGCAGGCTTTGGTCTTAACATTGCGGGACAGCTTTTGGATTGTATTATGGATAAACGAAATAGCACAGTAACTCGTTAGGGCAGCGATTCTTCACTTAAGACCAAGCCTATACCAGCACCTTTGGCTGTGCCCCCTATCCCTTACTGAGATACCCCCACGACAGCAAATGGTTGATTTCCGCAATCAACCAATCAAGGCATGACCTTTTACCTCAGTATCCCCAAAGGGGGCAGCACGTTACTCCTCACGACGCAGCCCCGAAAAAATATTTTTCGCCGCCACGCCACCGCAACAATTCTATCCTATTGTTTCTCAGAAATATCCTAAGCAAGACCGTAACACAACGATCGAATATCGTCGATGCCTCATCGAATAATAGCGATATTCACAACCAGTAAAGTTTTGGTACTCTCGTGCGGCTTCGGTCGATTCGCTACGGGTTCTCTTGGCCGCCCCACCCCACGTCTCCTTCGACCGCTGGCTACACTGACCATTGGTGGCGACAAATGAAAAGCAACCAGGCCGGTGTAGTTCTCTGCACAACCTTTTCATCCAAAGAAGGGTGCGCCACGTTCAATCTAAACCGATGTGGAGGGTAGTCAATGAATCTCGATGATGCAATCCAGGCCCACGGGGAATGGAAGGTAAAATTACGCATGGCCATCAATAAAAAGGAACAGCTCGACGCCACAACAATATCCGCCGACAACCAATGTCCGCTCGGCAAATGGTTGCATGGCGAAGCAAAACAAAAATATTCCAAACTGACGAGCTTTTTGCCCTGCGTGACGGAGCACGCCAAATTTCATAAGTGCGCGGGCAATGTCGCCAGAACCGTCAATGCCGGGAAATACCCTGAAGCAGACAATATGCTCAGTTCTGGAACCGAGTTTATGCAGGCTTCCAGCGCGGTTGCGGCAGCAATCCATGCTCTGAAAAGAGAGGCGAAACTCTAGCGCCAGGTAGGCGAGAAAGCCACATGCGCCGCATCAATTACTGTGCGGTGCATGTATCAAACGGAAGAAAAGCGTAGGCCAATCTTTGCGCAAAGGCATCACGCTAGCCTAGAATCCCGACAACAGCTCCCCCATCTCGTCCTGCAGGTCTTCTATATCGGATTCCGTGAGGGTAAACAGTTCAATAATTACCGGGCCAAAGCGGTGCCACATATGATCATTCGGCCTCTTCTGGGCCAGCGCACAGAAATATTCTGACAAGGTCAGCAACCCCACCTGTTTCGCCAACGCACCCGAGGTTGCAAAGGCCTCGTCGTTATGGTGCAACAGGATGGTCTCACGCAAGGTATCCGGTAATGCCCACGAACGCGATACAATATACCCAACCACGGTATGATTGGTATTGAAGTGCCTATCCTCTATCGCGGTAATTGGCTCTTTGTTCTCGGCAAGGTTCTCCTTGCGCAAAATCTCCAGGTAATTCGGAAATTTCTGGATCATCAGCGCCATGCCCACATCATGAAACAGGCCCAGCATGTAGGCAAAGTCTGGCTCGAAGACACGAAACTTCGACGCCAACACCGAACAGATAATCGCCGTATCCGCCGCCGTATCCCAGAAGCGGTCAAGATTCACCTTACCCTTACCGGCTAGCGCCATGCGCAAAGAAAGCCCGGTCACAAGTCCTATGACATTCTTCGTGCCGAGCGATAAAACCGCATTGTGAATGGAGGTAACCTTACCGCGTGTCGCAAAGGCGGGCGAATTGGCTGCACGCAGCATGGCAGCGGACAAGGCAACATCCTTAGAGATTGCTGCGGCAATCTTTTTTAGATCAGGGTACTCCTTCTTCTTCTCCGCAGAGATAAGCTGCAACATCTGCGGTTGTGGTGGGATCTCTATTCCCCGCAACAATTGAGAAATCGTTGTTGCGTCCATCTGTTCTACTGCCGACATGACCCTCTCCTCTCTATTTACATGCCTTTTTCTTTGCAAAAGGCAACGCCAAATTGCGGCAAGATCAGGTACGCTGAACCCAACACTACAACAAATAACTACGCGCGAAACCTTCTAAACTTGTACACCTTAAACACCTTTCTTCAGGCTTGCCTCAATAAATTCATCTAGATCCCCGTCCAATACCTTATCCGTATCACACCGCTCCACATTGGTGCGCAGATCCTTTATCCTGGATTGATCCAAGACATAAGAACGGATTTGATGGCCCCAACCGATATCGGCCTTGGAATCCTCTACGGCTTGTTTCTCCGCCTGCTGTTTGCGCATTTCCTGTTCATACATCTTAGATTTCAATTGAGCCATGGCCTTGGCGCGGTTCTTATGTTGCGAGCGCTCACTCTGACACTGCACCACAATACCAGAAGGGACATGGGTAATACGAATCGCGGACTCGGTTTTATTCACATGCTGACCACCCGCGCCACTCGAGCGATAGGTATCAACCTTTAGATCGGCGGAGTTGATCTCAACATCAAAATCATCATCGACCTCGGGATAGGCAAATACCGAGGCAAACGATGTGTGGCGGCGATTACCAGAATCAAACGGCGACTTGCGCACCAGACGGTGAATCCCGGTTTCGGTGCGCAACCAACCGTAGGCATAAGAACCCTCAAGACGCAAGGTAGCACCCTTAATCCCGGCAACATCGCCCGCAGTCACCTCCATGACCTCAACGACGAATTGACGCCGCTCCCCCCAGCGCAGATACATGCGCAATAACATCTCGGCCCAATCCTGCGCCTCTGTCCCGCCCGATCCCGATTGAATATCAAGAAATGAGTTGTGAGAATCCATCGCCCCAGAAAACATACGGCGTAATTCCAAAGCAGCAACCTGCTCCTCAATGGTATTGAGATCGCGGCTGAGGTCATTGATCATGCCCTCGTCGTCTTCCGACCCCGCAAGATCCAGAAGCTCACGCACATCGGCAAGAC
>CAIRSR010000194.1 GCA_903881315.1 uncultured Thiotrichales bacterium
CGCTCCCTGACCTTCTCGCGGCGAACTTCTCCCTGTGATATTCTCTGGTTTTACTCTCTCGTTGGAGGGCAGCACATGGCCACCATCCCCTTCGACACCCTGGAGCTAACGGACTCACTCAAAAGATCCGGCATACCCGCCGAACAAGCCGAGGCGGTTGTCCGCGCCATCGCCAAGGCGCAGGACGCGCTCGTTACGCAATCCTACCTGGACAACGCCATCGAAAAGGCGCTCAACCCCATTCGCGCCGATCAGGCGGTACTCAAGTGGATGATGGGGGTGCTGCTCGCGGGTGTGCTCTCGCTTGTCATGAAGACCTTTTTCTAAATAAACCACTCCCTGACCTTCTCGCGGCGAACTTCTCCCTGTGATATTCTCTGGTTTTACTCTCTCGTTGGAGGGCAGCACATGGCCACCATCACCTTCGACACCCTGGAACTAACGGACTCACTCAAAAGATCCGGCATACCCGCCGAACAAGCCGAGGCGGTCATCCGCGCCATCGCCAAGGCGCAAGACTCGCTCGTTACGCAATCCTACCTAGACAACGCCATCGAAAAGGCGCTCAACCCCGTTCGCGCTGATCTCGCAACACTTCGCGCCGATCAGGCGGTACTCAAGTGGATGATGGGAGTACTGCTCGCGGGTGTTCTCTCGCTCGTCATGAAGACCTTTTTCTAGATAACCCATTCGCTCTGAGCAGCCGGGCAACGCTTACCCATCTCTGATACAGGGTCGGGATGTGTGATCAGCTCCGCAACAATGACCACGGCGAGCGTTACGACGTGCATCACCTTGTCTCATTGAGGGGAGAGGACTAATCGGAAAACCAGGCAATCACGGGGCTCCTGCGATCATGCGAGCCCGGAGGCTGGTCAAGGATGGTGCAGCCCCTGCTCGTGGTGGACTGGGGAGCCACCACGAGATTTGATCAAGCGCGTTGCTACCCGAAGAATGCGTTCCTCGGTTTACGCTATTGTTTCAGCGCAGCAATCGTGCCACCGCTCCCAACCGCATACAGGGTGGCACCTTGCACAACGGGTGCGGTAAGTATCGGCTTCCCCTCTAGGGAAAAGCGCCCGATGATATGGCCATCCTCGCGGCTGAGTGAATGGAGATAGCCCTCCAGGTCGCCCACCACGACCCCATCACCGAAGGGAGTGGGAGAGGTCAGATCACGGTTACGCAGCGCCTCTTGCCGCCAAAGGGCCGATCCACTCGTTCGATCAAGGCACCAGACTACGCTTTCGTCATCGCTGATGTAGACATGGTCGTGGTCAACCCCGATACCCGTCGCCGTGGAGATGGCACGCGACCAAGAGAGCTGACCGCTATCGGGGTCTACCGCCACCACCCGCCCCTGAAAGGCCGCGACGTAGAGGAGGCCACCGAACATAACCGGATCAGCGTCGATATCCACCATCCGTTCTAGCTCGGAGCGGCCCTTGGGCACGGCTACAGCCGCCTCCCATATCTCATGGCCGTCATGCAACCCCAGGGTAACGAGTTGGCCACTATCAAGCCCCACGTAGACCCGATCCCGCACGATCAGGGGGGCACTAACACCACGCAGGGTAAGGACTGGCACGGTGCGGCTGAACACCCACTGACGATTGCCGTTTGTGGCGGAGAGTGCGGTGACGTTGCCATCGAGGGTACGCACAACGACTACCCCACCGCTGGCGCGAGGGGGCGCTAGGATCTCGCCAGAGAGTGTGGTACGCCAGTGTTCTTTGCCATCCTTTAGGTCAAGGGCCACCACCTCGCCCTTGCTGCTACCAACAATCACCAGACCATCGCCACCGCCAACCCCACCCGAGATGGGGGTGCCGGTTGCGGTGCGCCAAAGCTGCCCGCCACTGGTGGCGTCATAGGCCACCACCTCCCCATCGGCGTTGGCGACCATCACCTGTCCGCCCTGGATGAGTGGGCGTAGCCGCAAGAACTGCTTGTCGGTACCGACACCGCCCGAGACCGACCACGCGGTTTGCAACGCACCCTTTGCCGAGGCGACCTCGGGTAGGGGAGAGGGAATGGCAGTGGTATCGGCTGCGAACCAGTCACCGATGGTGGAGCAACCCGCAAGCCAGGTTGTAAAGACAAGGAGGGAGGTAAGTCGTGATCGGTTCATCGTACGCCACCCAGGTCGTCGATCTTGAGTCGGAGGTTCGCTGCCATCTCGGAGCCTGCGGGCAATGCAGCAAGGGAAGCGCTGTAGGCACCGAGAGCCCCTTTGTTATCGCCCTGGGCGCGCAGTACGTCACCTTTTAGCTCATCCGCTGCCGCCTGAAACCCAGCCGCTGCCGCCGAGGCGCACAGGCTTACGGTGCGTGCGGTATCGCCTTGTTCGAGCAAGAGGCGTCCGAGCCGTAACTCGGCAAGGCCTTTGATATGCGGCTCGGAGGTCTGGGTGATCACCCACTCGAGGCGGCCCCGGGCACTAACGGGATCACCTTGATTGACCATCACGGCAGCCTCAGCGAGCGCCCCGAGCATGGCATAGACTGACGTTGGGTATTCTTCCATGAGGCGTCCGCCGAGTTGTTGCACCGGCATTGCCTGGCCCTTTTGGAGTTCCACCGCGAGTTGTTGGTAGATCTCGGAGGCAGCCTCGGCCTTGTGCGCCCGCCAGTCATTCCAGGTGCGTATCCCAAACACCATCGCGAGGCCCAAGACTACGCCAACGATGATGCTCGACCCATTCTCTTTCCACCATTTCTTGATGGCCTCGACCTGTTGGTCTTCTGTGACATAAGCTTCCACAAGCATAATCCTCAAGAATTGTTATGCAACCGTCTGCAAAAATTTGCCCAGGAGTGCCGGTACATCGGCGCGGGGGAGCGTTTGTTGGGGGATGGTATCACGCAGATCCTTGATTGTAACAACATGGTTAGCAATCTCGGTATCCCCGAGCACCAACACAAAGCGCGCCCCGCTCTTGTCCGCATGGCGGAACTGGGCCTTCAAGCCCCCTCCCCCACAGTGAACCATAATGCGTAAACCAGGCAGTGTATCACGCAAGGACTCAGCCAAGACCAGCGCCGAACGCGCCGCCCCCTCACCGAAGTGAACCACATACGCCTGTGGGGCGCTACGCGGGACTACGGCATCACGCTCTTTCAACAAAACAACGAGCCGCTCGAGCCCTAGGGCAAAACCAGCAGCGGGAGTGGGGGGCCCACCCAGTTGCTCGACCAGATGATCAAAGCGACCACCGGCACAGACCGTTCCCTGTGAGCCCAAGGCGGTCGAGACCCACTCAAAAACGGTGCGGGTGTAATAGTCGAGCCCACGCACCAGGCACGGGTTGATGGTATACGAGAGTCCTGCGTTGTCGAGTACCGCGCAAACGGTACGAAAGTGGGCGTAGGACTCCTCATCCAGAGAATCCAGCAGGCGCGGCGCGTCCGCGACAATGGCCTGCACCTCGGGGTTTTTGCTGTCGAGGATGCGCAAGGGGTTGGTGGTGAGACGGCGCTTACTGTCCTCATCGAGTCTGCTCTCGTGGGCGGAGAGATAGGCCACGAGTTCGCTGCGATAGCGGGCGCGCACCTCGGGGGTGGCGAGGGAGTTGATCTCAAGCCGGAGGTCGGTGAGGCCGAGTGCTCGTAACATCCGCGCACTCACCAGGATGAGTTCGATGTCAATGTCTGGCCCGGCAAAGCCAAAGGTCTCTACCCCAATCTGATGGAATTGGCGGTAGCGCCCTTTCTGCGGGCGCTCATGGCGGAACATCGGGCCCTTGTACCACAGGCGCAATGCGGCGTTGCGTAGCATCCCGTTTTCGATGGCGGCGCGGACACAGCCAGCCGTACCCTCGGGGCGCAAGGTGAGGCGATCACCGTTGCGATCGGCGAAGGTATACATCTCCTTCTCGACAATATCAGTCACTTCTCCGATGGAGCGCTCGAAGAGTTCGGTGCTCTCGAGGATGGGGGTACGCATCTCTTGGTAGCCGTAACGCGCCAGCGTACCAACCAGGGTGTCCTCTACAAACTGCCAGTAGTGTGCGTGTTCCGGCAGGAGATCATTCATCCCACGGATCGCCTGGATGTGTTTCGGCAAAGACAGTACCCCTTTGTATGGTTGAGAACAGGTAACCATGCAGCCCCCTCCCCCCCGTTGGGGGGGAGGTTGGGAAGAGGGAGGCAGACTTCTCAATGCCTTCCCTCCCCCTGACCCCACCCAGTGGGAGGGGGGTGAATGGTTACGATAACGGCTATTCGACGGCTTGGTTTTTTAAGGCGGCAATCTCGGCGCGGATGGCCTGTTCTAATTCGTCCACAGCGTTTTCGTTGTCTACCTTGTGGTGCGGGACGCCACCAATATAGAGCAGGTTCGGCGTACCGCCGGCAAGCCCGACATGCGCCTCACGGGCCTCGCCTGGGCCATTGACGACGCATCCCAATATCGACACGTTTAATGGTTCCATAACATCAGCAAGACGCTCTTCGAGCGCATTCACGGTCGCAATGACATCGAATTCTTGGCGCGAACAAGAGGGACAGGCGATCAGGTTGATGCCCTTGGCCCTGAGCTTCAGCGCCTTTAGAATGTCAAAGCCCACCTTGACCTCCTCGACCGGGTCAGCAGCGAGCGAGACCCGGAGGGTGTCACCAATCCCTTCCGCGAGCAGCATCCCCATGGCAATGGCGGATTTCACCGTGCCGGCGCGGGCCGCACCAGCCTCGGTGACGCCAAGGTGCAACGGTTGCGGAATCTGCCGTGCCAGCGCTCGGTAGGCCTCGATGGTGGTAAAGACATCCGAAGACTTGATGCTGACCTTGAACTCCTGAAAATCCAACTGCACCAAATGGTCGATGTGGCGCAATGCCGATTCGACGAGGGCCTCGGCGGTTGGTTCCCCGTATTTTTTCTGGAGGTCTTTCTCGAGCGAACCAGAATTGACGCCAATGCGGATGCTGATGTTGCGATCCCGCGCCGCATCAACCACCGCACGAACCCGATCGGCACGACCAATGTTGCCCGGGTTGATGCGCAGACAGTCCGCGCCAAGCTCCGCCACGCGCAGTGCAATGCGATAATCGAAGTGAATATCGGCAATCAGCGGGACTTCTACCAGCGCCTTGATCCTGCCAAAGGCCTCGGCGGCCTCTAGGCTTGGCACCGACACGCGCACGATGTCCGCACCCGCTCGCACCAACGCCTGCACCTGGGCGGTCGTCGCGGCAACATCGGTGGTCTCGGTGTTGGTCATGCTCTGCACGCTGATCGGGGCGTCCCCCCCAACCAGCACACGCCCCACGCGGATCTGGCGCGAGATCCGCCGCCGAATCGGGGACTTAGTGTGCATGATCCGCTTCCCCAAGGGTAAAGCGTGCCCCCCTACCCTTGGTGTATTCACTAAAATCAAAAGGCTTGCCGTCATAGGTAACGGTCACGCCGGCGGCCTTTTTCAGCTTGACCTGAAAAGGCGTCTTCCCTTGGAACGAACGCGACTGGTTCGCATCCAGTGGCGCATCGAACAAGACCTGACCGGCACCATCCTTAACCCTCACCCAGGTGTCTTTGCTGGTCTGGATGGTGACGGTGGGTTGAGCCGCAGGGGCGGTGTTTGGCGTCACAGACGGTGGCGGTGGCGTAGTTGTATTCGCAGCGGTAGCGCCCGTTGCCGAGCTTGTCGAGCCCACTGTTGAAGAAGCGGCAGTTGCCACCCGATGCGGATCGGTCGTCGGCGCTGGAGCGGTTGTGGTGGTCGAGCCGTCTTCCGAGGGCGGGTCGGTCGCCAAGGCCTCTGCCGATTCTTGCGGCTGTGAATCTGCGCCTTGCGCAGTAGCGCCATTCGCAGCAGACGGAGCCACCACCGGGGTAGCGGACGATGGAGTGGCCGCTGCTGGGGTAGTGGATGATGGGGCAGCGGGCAATACGGGTGATGACGCCATGGGGGTAGGCACCGTTGGCGTAATGGGCGCATCGCGGTCGTGCCACCACCATCCCATCAGCACAACCAGGCCAGCGACGGCAATGGGCAAGGGTTGGCGCAGCCACTCGCTATTCCACTGGGGCAGTGACGATGCCTTAGGGGGCGGGATCGGGGTCTGTGCGGTCAGCCCGCGCTCATAGGCGGCAAGCACCAGTTCTGGCTGGATATTCACGAGCTTGGCGTATCCGCGCAGATAGCCGCGCACGAACGCAGGCACCGGCAGCGCCGCTAGGTCGTTTTCCTCCAAGGCGATTATCACCCGCACCGACAGGCGCAACGAGTTCGCGATGTCGGCACGGGTCATCCGCGCTGCGTCGCGCGAGCGCTGCAGCAGCTCACCGAAGCGGGTAGTGCCTATCACCCCTTCGATGACCTCACGCGGTAGGGGTGGGGGGACGTTTCTCGGCGTGAGGGGCTCGACTGTTTCAATGAATACATCAGGTGGTTGGTTGTTCATCGGGTTTGGCGTTCGCGCATTTCGCGCCGAAAATTGGGTGGAATATAGGGGGCAGACTGAACCGCGACACTCGACCTCGGTGGGTTAGCACCGCAGTCGGTAGACATCCAATCGCCACATCGCAAGGACAAGGAAGGTAATGGTGAATAGCACATAATACGCGACATCAGCCAGCGTAAAGACCCCCCGAATCAGGGCATCATAATGACTCACTGGGGATAGGTACATTATCATACCACCCACCTGATCTGGTAGCACCCAATCGCTTGCCGAGAGGAACAAAAGGACAGAAAAACTTGCCAGGGCAGCAAGGGCGGGTATGCGCGTCAGTGCCGAGGCAAACACGCCGAGTGCAATAAAACTGAACGTGAGCAGAAAGAGGCCCACCCCACCCGCAGCCAACAGGCCGAGATCGATGACACCCCCCATCTGCAAAGACAGCGGCATGAGTAGGATGGGGAGAATCAGGAGTGTCGCGAACAAAGCCAGGCCGAGAAATTTCCCGAGAACCAGTGCGCCCGGCGACTCTACCGGCGACTCTAATGGGGCAGGCAGCGGCGGGAGTGTCTCTGCGCGTAGCTCGCTACTCACTGAGTGCGCAGTGAACAATGGCACGACAAGCATCAACACCATGGCCGCATCACGAAAGACCTGCCCGGCGATGATCTCGGTTGCGCCCGGGCTCTCTTCCAGGGCGGCGAGTTCGGCTTGGTGTTGCAGAAAGAGGTTGAGATGCGAGAGAAACAAGCCCGCCAAGAGTGCCTCGACCACGCCAAGCATCAGCCAGGCGAGTGGCGAGAAGAACAGTAGGCGCAGTTCGCGCTTGGCGATGACCAATGCGTTCATGCCACTTTCCGACAGGCTGTTAGGGTGGGGCTGCGAAGGATAACGCGGATGATCTCTTTCCGGTATCGGGTATCGTCGAACTTGCGGCTTAAAATTTTTTGGGGGAGTCGATAAAAAATACTTTGTGACCAAGACCCGCTCGGTCAGCGCCGCATCAAGGAGCCCCCATCAACCGTAGGCACTCGGGGGCAGTCTACAAAGGTGGTTGCTCCGAGGCGATGGCAGCTTTTACCGCTGCGTTTGCCTACGACGCCTCGCCCAACATGCCGAACTCTACCGATGTCTTGACGTAAAAGAGCTGGACGCCCTCTGCCCGTAGGCGCTCGAACAGACGCTCGGCTTCGTCCTGGGTGGTCACCATGACCACCTCTACGGGTTGGTCGGCCAACTCGAAGAAATGGGCGGAGTGCAGACGGCGATGACGACCAAAGCCTTCGGCAGCCGGGATAAGGGTTGCGCCACGCAGGCCCATTTCTTCGGCGAGATGCACTAGCCAATCGGCCAGCGGCTTGCCTCGGTGGCGCTTGTTCTGTTCGGTGAAGAAGGTAAGCTGGTAGCCTTGCATGATGCTTGTCCTAACGGTGTTGTAGCCATTGCCAAGAGGCGAATCCCGCGAACGTCATCAGGAGCGAGCCACTGACATGCACGGCGATAGCGCCCATCGCCCACACCATGCGCCCCTGTTGCAGTAGGGTCAATACCTCGGCAGAAAAGGTAGAAAAGGTGGTGAGCCCACCGCAAAAGCCGGTAATGACCGCCAAACGCCATTCGGGCGCAATGCTCGGCGTCGCGGCGAAATAGGCGATGGCGATGCCGATGAGGTAGCCACCAACCAGGTTCGCGGTCAAGGTGCCAAGCGGTATCGTCGGGAAGAGACTATTCAAATGGTTACCAAGGCCCCAGCGTAACAGTGCGCCCAGGGCTGAGCCCAACGAGATGGCCAATATCGGTTTCCACATCATCGTGCCCCCTTGTTGTACCTGGTCTGGTGAGAACTACCCTGGCGGGACGGCAACCCGCGCCCCCTCCAAGCCGTTCCCGCCGCACGGGCACCCCCGCAGAAAAAAGCCCAACGGTCAGGTAACGCCACCGCAAACGCCTACGCCCACCCCTTAGCGACAAGGCCCCATGATCGCAGACTTCGGGGCGCTGGGGCAAAGTGTGCGGTGAATCGTGCGTTTCAGCAAGAATCGGGCCGAGACAACCTGGTGGTGGTAGGCGCAGAGCGGGAAGTGAGAAAAAGCGGTGACTCATTTTCTCCAGAGATCCTGGAATCTTGCCATCCCTGTTGGTGGATGGTGGGGCGCAGGGCGCGGGGGTAACGACAAGGATGGGGTGTGGGCAAGCCCCCCTACTCCACGGGTAGCAAAAGGCCACCCGCACACCGCGCCCACAGAGGACGCCCCTGTAGAAAAAAGACATATTTTCTTGATCACTCTCTTATTTTGTATTTACATCCACCCAATGAACCGCGCAAAGCGTAATCCTTGAGGGGGAGACTCTCCGTGATCAAGCCAATCCTGTTGACGACCGAGGAAGAGCTGGAAGCGCTGCTGGAACGCGCCAGGCGGGAGGGGTGGCAGAGACTCGTTCTTACGCTTCCCTACTTGCTCCGCCTGCACCAACCTGGTGTAATGTGGTGCATCCGCTGATGCCGAGTAATTGAGCAATGCCTACAAAACCTGAGGGGGCCGATACGACAAAGGCCGCATCATCACCCCGCACATCCGTCACGTTTCCCCCCGAGATCTACCGCACCCTCGAACTGATTGCGAAACAAAAGAAGGTTTCGGTTGCTTGGGTCGTTAGAGACGCAGCGGAAAAATATGTCGCGGATCAGTGGCCACTGTTTCCGCAAAAGCACTCATGAAGGCCGCCATGCCCAAATTCTATGAATTTTTCGCGGGTGCCGGAATGGCGCGTACGGGATTGGGCGAGGCGTGGCAATGTATATTTGCCAATGAGTGGGATGTTAAGAAAAGCGCAATCTATCGTAACCACTGGAAAGCACCCGATGTATTGAAGGTGTCTGATGTGGAAACGCTCACTACTCAGGATTTGCCAGGTGTTGCCGATCTCGTTTGGGCTTCGTTTCCGTGCCAAGACCTTTCGCTCGCTGGCGCAGGCGGAGGTCTGAAGGGGGATCGCTCCGGCACATTCTGGCCGTTTTGGCGTCTCATGCAAAGCTTGATCGAGGAAGACCGAGCACCAAAGCTGATTATTCTTGAAAACGTCTGCGGTACGCTGACATCGCACGAAGGCAAAGACTTCGCGGCGATATGCGAAACCTTCGTCGAGGCTGGTTATTTCTTCGGGGCGCTAATCATGGACGCAGTGCATTTCGTGCCGCAGTCGCGCCCTCGACTGTTCGTAATTGGCGTCCGTGATGACATTGCGCTCACGTCGCAAAACATCACAACGGATACTCCTTCCCTATTGTGGCATCCACGCAGTCTGCTAAATGCTTTCGATAACCTTTCCGTAAGGGCCAAAGACAAATGGCTGTGGTGGAATCCTGCGGCACCTGAACTACGCACAAGTACGTTCGCAGATGTTATCGAAGATAATCCAGGCGGCGTTGAGTGGCACACGGCAGCCGAGACAGCGAAACTGTTGGAGATGATGAGCCCTCTCAACCGCGAGAAGGTCAACCAGGCCCAAATATCTGGCCACCGCATTGTCGGTGCCGTCTATAAACGCACTCGGCGCGATGAGGTGGGGCGGAGAATACAGCGGGCGGAGATTCGCTTTGACGACATCGCCGGTTGTCTCCGCACCCCCGCTGGCGGTTCAAGTCGCCAAGTGATCGTAATTGTTGACGGAGAATCCGTTCGGTCGCGTTTGATCTCGCCACGGGAAACGGCGCGTTTGATGGGGTTGCCAGATAACTACGAACTGCCCACAAAGTACAACGAGGCCTATCATTTGACTGGTGATGGCGTTGCGGTTCCTGTGGTACGTCACTTGGCCCAGCATATCTTCGAGCCGCTGCTGATTGGATGCCGTCAACATTCACGGATCGCCGCATGAGCGTCATTCCCTGCCAACAAAACGCAGAGCTTCAGGTAAAGATTCGTGAGTTCGCGGAAGTACTAAAAACCCAGTCACATCGATTGGGCGAACATGGCCTTAATGAATTCGAGTTTTACAACAGCGGCGTATTTCGTGGCGCTATCGAGAGGGTTCGCGGTCAATTCTCGGCAACGATGCGCGACAAGCGCGAATTCGTGCAACACGTCCTGAATCATATGCAGGACACAAGCTTCATCAAAGAATGGAACTCGGCTGGCAGCGAGAACCGCCATGATTACACAGTGACAATGCCAAGCGGGCGTGTTGCCGTTATTGAGTTGAAGGGGTGCCTAGATGGTAATAACACAAACATTTTCGAGCGCCCGCCCCATGCGGAAGAATTCATCCTATGGAGTGTATGCACTAATCCTGGGGCAGATCCACAACATAACGCTTGGTCAGGGATTCATACCCGACTGAGCGCTGAGATCATTTCACGAACGCAGCGCGTGGACGGCATCATGATCTGGGATATGGTGTGCGGCACGATTGATCGCCCTTGCCCAAAACTAACCGGTGAGAACGATCCACGCATCACTGTATTGAGTCACTACCATTTGCCCCCACCCTGCATTTATTTACTACCGGCTACGATTCCTTCACCCCGCAACAATCCGCATCCGCCACCGCAAAGGCTGGAGAAGGTAGAGATGCTACAATCCTTTGCGAACTGCTTTCATGCGGATGAGAACGACATCAATTATGTTCAGTTCATGGTTGCACACGAAGGTGCAGAGACGGTACGCTCCACAACGATCACGCGCAATGGGGCAGAGCAACACAAATCTAATAAGCCCCCAATTCGGCGGTCATGATAGCGTGTGCTGGTGATCTGGGAGCGCGAACGGAAAGATAGGTTGCGCCTATTATTAAAGCTTGGGAATTTCCTGACATGATGCGCGTTGTGGTTATACGGCTGCATACGAAAAGAGGGTATGAGAGACGAGCACAAGGATGGCAACGGCTATCACAAACCCTAGTTGTCGTAGCTATTCTGTATCCAGAAGATTAACCAGGGAATACTAATGACCTATTTTGCGGAACAGAAAACTATTATCGATTGCTTTATCGCAGTAGGGCCCATATTCATTTCTGCTGCTATTGGGGGGATTGCATGGTCTCAACTTAAGACAAACAAACTAAAACTGAGATTAGATTTATATAATAGAAGGTTCGGTATTTATCTAAAGACAATAGACTATTACCATGCATGTTACGGAAATGATGTAGACAAGATTACGAGTTGTTCGTTGGATTTTACTAAGGCGTATAGGGAATCTCTATTCCTATTTGGAAGAGACTCAGAGGCGTATGTCATATTATCGAGAATCCAACAGACACTCGCCCGCCATTCCGCGATCACGAAAGAAGAACAGAAACCCAATCCCGACAGAGAACTGATTTTAGAATTTAGAAAACAAACGCCACCGCATGAGATTGAGAAAGAACTGCTAGACCTGGAACATGCGATTATGCCGTGGCTGGATTTTCATAATATCAACGGCTAGTCTTCACTGTGCGCAGAAAACCGAACAGAACTGATTGCCGACTGCCAATACTGGTGTACGTTTATTCTTCATCTTCAACGTGAACCAAAAATATGCCCCAAGCCCCTCCCCCACTCACGGAGGGATTTACGCCGGAAACCAGGTAATCATTTAGGGAAACGAAGAGTTCGGCTTGATAGCCTGGAGAAATGAGGATGATGACGAAAATGGTTGGTAGATTGTCCAACCTTGCGTGGCGTTCAGGAAGTCACCCCATTTATACCCCATGCGCCAACGACTTAGCCGCCGCCTGCGCCAGAAATCCGCTACGTGTCATGTGGTGCTCGTCGGCATAGCGGTCAATTCGTTGCACCAGCCGCGTGGGCAATGAAATGTTTATCCGCATCGGCTTGGCGTTGATGCGGGCCAGATCGATCTCCACCAACAACCAGAATCCGCCTTGATAGTCAGCGTGGTCTTTCCATTGCGCAATGCCGCTCGGGTTCGGAATCTCGGCGTCTTCTCCTTCAAAGAATACTTCTACAGCTTCCTGCGCCAAGCTGGGCAGATCGGCTAACTCATCGGCAGCCGTGAAGCAGCCAGGGAAATCAGGGAAGGTGCCCCCATAGGCGCTACCCTCTGCGTGATGTACATACAGTGGATAAAACATGAGCCTCTCCTAGATCAAAGCATCAAGTCCTCTCTAGGGGAAGGGATTTATAATAAAGACAATCCCCTACTCCAAGCTAATCCGCAGCGCCGCCGCAATCGCCCACGGTGCCAGGCTCACCGTCAAAAACAACAATGCCCCCATGAGATACAGGTGTGCCGCGACCGGCAGCCCCCCCGCCACCCCATCCACCGCGCCCGCACCAAAGATCAGCACCGGAATATACAAGGGCAGCGTGAGCAGCGAGAGCAACACCCCACCGCGCCGTAGGCCCACCGTCAGCGCGACCCCAATCGCACCGATAAACGAAAGCACCGGCGTCCCCAACGCCAACGACACCACCAGCACCCCCATCGCCTCCGCAGGCAGATGCAGCAGCACCCCCAACAGCGGCGCTAACACCAACAGCGGCAGCCCGGTCACCAGCCAATGGGCAAGCACCTTCGCCACCACCAGCACCGCCAACGGATGAGGCACCAGCAGCAATTGCTCGAGCGAGCCGTCCTGATAATCGGGGTGAAACATCGCATCCAACGACAACAAGGCCGAGAGCAACGCCGCAACCCACAAGATGCCCGGTGCCACCCGTGCGAGCAGCCCAACCTCCGGCCCCAAGCCAAGCGGAAACAGCGTGACCACAATCACAAAAAACAGCAGAGGGTTCGCGATCTCGCCACGGCGGCGCAAGGCAAGCCGCAGGTCACGCACCAACAGTGTGCGCAGGGCGCGGCCCAAGGGTGGGGGGCTGTCAGGCATCAAGGCTGAGCCTCTGGACGATGCCATCCAGTTGGATTGGCTGGTGCGTCACCACCACCGCCGCACCCCCCGCCGCCAGGTGGGCCTGCAACAGCATCTCGACCATCCGCACCCCAGCACGATCGAGGGAGGTAAAGGGTTCATCCAATATCCATAGCGTGGCGCGCACCGTCAGCAGCCGCGCCAACGCCACGCGCCGCCGTTGTCCCGCCGACAACTCTTGGCAAGGGTGGTCGTGGTAGGGCAAAAGCCCGACCGTGCGCAAGGCCTCGGCGATAGCCAGCGCCGGATGAGCAAGTCCCCGCGCCACCGCAAGGTTCTCCTCGGGCGTCAACGCCCCCTTCACCCCATGGTGATGGCCAAGATAAGCAAGCTCAGAGAGAAATTCCTCGCGCCGCACCCCAAGCGCTTGGCCACGCCAGCAGACCGAGCCCGCACTCGGCAGCGCGAGCCCACACAGGATGCGCAACAGGCTGGTCTTGCCCGCGCCGTTCTGCCCCTCGACCTGAAGCAGGGCGTGCGCTGCCAGAGAAAAGTTTAGGTTTGCAAATAAAAGCCTGTCCCCACGCTCACAGGCAAGGGCACGCGCCTCTAACAGGATGGGAGACCCGCCATCACCGTTTGGTGGGTGCGCCATGCGCGGTGTCGTTCGGGTTTTGGAAGATAAAGCGGAAATCGCCCGGGGCAATCTCAACATAGTCGAGCGAGAGATTGTTGAGCACCGACTTAAAGGGGGGGGCCACTACAATGGTTACGCCATACGCCTTGGTCTCAAGGTCGTCTGGTTGTTGGTTATCGAAACCCATACCATAGTCGATACTGCCATCGGGCAGTTGGCGGGCCGCCAGGCGCAGGGCAAGGCCCTCAACGCCACCCGCAACCGCCGCTGTACGAATCTGTAGCGCAGCTTGCTCGGTCACATAGATCATGAAAGTCCTCCCTCTATATTTAGGGTGTCTCTACAAATCGGCAAAATCGCCAATTCTTCGGATAGCAGAGAATTGTACTGATACCAGAAAATAAATTCCGCAATTTCTGGAAGTGCTCTTTACGCAAACAAGCGCTGCCACCAACGCCGACGATTGTTGGGTGGGGGCAGCGCTGCGGGTAGATCGGTTGGGGGCAGCACGGAAAGCGTCCAACTCGGCAGCACCGTCTCGCCAGAAGAACCACACGAACTGCCCAGGTTGTTCGGGTCGAATATCTTGACGAAACCAGGCTCAGTCAGGCTATCCGCATAAACGATGCCACAGAAATCCTCCTCGTGGTCACGACGCAACATCTCGTCGATCCCTGTGAGGGCGCGCCGCAACTGTTCCGCGCCCAGGGCAACCCGAGGCGGTGGCTCACCGACATGATAGACATACCAAGCGACATCTGTCCGGGCGAGCACCGCATCCCACAGATCGTCGAGTTGCGTCCAACGCAACACGCCGACAAAACGACCACGGAAGGCGTCCAGATAAGCAGAAGATAAAGTCGGATCGGTCACAAAAGAGACATGCCTCCAAAAGTGTGAAATAACGGCTTCATTACGCGATGAAGTGCTTGAAGGGATCGAGTCGGCTCCCTATACTCTGCGCCTCTGGCGTGTCGGCGGCAAGGGCTGCCTGTCCCACGCGAGACGCGAGTGAAACGTCAAGGGATACCCCTATTTCACACCTTTTCTGGATCGTTATCCAGTAGCAGGGTACGCATGGGTTCAAGCCCACCGGAGCCCATGCCTCCGTACTTTCGAGACAGCACCATGACTGTAAAGCTCCCCCCCGATTATCGACCTTCAGCGGACGAAGAGTACATGAATCCGTATCAGTTAGAGTACTTTCGCCAGAAGCTCATCTCGTGGAAAGAAGAGCTGCTGCTAGAATCCCGGGAGACGCTTGAATACCTGCGCGAGGAAAACTGGCAGGAAGCGGATATGGTCGATCGCGCATCCGTAGAGGCCGACGCCAACCTTGAGCTGCGCACCCGCAACCGCTATCGAAAACTGATCCCGAAGATCGATGCGGCACTCCGGCGCATTGAGGACGGCAGCTATGGCTACTGCGAAGAAAGCGGCGAGGAGATTGGCATTAAACGTCTCGAGGTTCGCCTGATCGCGACCATGAGCGTCGAGGCCCAAGAGCGCCACGAGCGCATCAAGCGCCAGCAAGGCGAGTTTGACTTCTAACCATGAGCGTCGAGGCCCAAGAGCGCCACGAGCGCCACGAGCGCCAGCAAGGCGGGTTTGATCTCTAACGAGCCTTTAGGGGTGTTGCGCCTTGCGCCGCTCGTGGTTCTCCTGAAAGGTTTTGCACTCGATACACTGGGTAGCGGTGGGCCGCGCCTCAAGACGCCGCAAGCCAATCTCGGCACCGCAGACCTCACAATAGCCGTAGTCTCCGCTCTCGATATCGCGTAGCGTCTCGTTTATCTTCCGCAAAAGCTTGCGTTCGCGATCGCGGGCGCGTAGCTCGATACCAAAATCCGACTCCTGCGAGGCGCGGTCGTTCGGGTCTGGGTAGTGGGTCACGTCGTCCTGCATATGCGCCACGGTACGATCGACCTCTTCCATGAGTTGCCGCTTCCACGCCAGCAGTCGATCACGAAAGTGAGTGCGCTGCCGCTCGCTCATGTACGGCTCACCGGGCTCCTCGTGGTAAGCAAACGCCCCAACAGTAGACGGTTCTAATGTAGACATCACTTGTCTCCCGCAGTACAGCACACCGCCCCAAACTACCCATCAGGACGTTACAAAAACAAGCGACCTCATACCTTGATTGGCAGCCCGTGCAAGGGGTGAGCATAACACCAGCAAAACAAAGATAAAAGCAACAACCAATCACCTTGGGCTAGCGAATAGCGTTTGGCGCAATGACCACAGCGCAGTGCTCGTTCGCCAAGACCCTCTCACCAGTACTTCTCGAAGGCCATCTGACCAAGAACACCCTTGCGTGTTGAGAGAAAACCTCGATTGCTTAAGAATTGCCGTACCTCACTCGCCATATCGGGATTGCCGCAGACCATCACCCGCGAGTTCGCCAGGGTGAGCGCTACACCCGCCGCTTCCTCAAGGCGGCCATCTTGCAGCAATTGCGGGATGCGCTCGGTGAGTGCGCTCGCGCCGAGTTGCCGCGTCACAATGGGCAGATAGCAGAGCTGCGCGGGACTTCCGGCAAACAACGGGTCGTTTGGTAGCGCGTTGATCTCGTCGCGATAGGCAAGCTCATCGGCACGGCGCACGCTATGCGCCACAATCAGGCGCGAGTAGTTCTGCCAGGTATCACGCTCACGCAAGACTGAAATAAACGGCCCAAGCCCGGTACCACTTGCAATCAACCACAAGTCTTGGCCGGGTGCCAATTGATCGGTGGTGAGATAGCCAAAGCTGCTTTTGTCGATCGGCAACTCGTCACCAACCTGCATGGTGCCAAATTGCTGCGAGCAATCCCCAGCCTCTACGATGATGACCAGGAACTCAAGATAGTCATCGTTAGGTGATGACACCACCGAATAGGCGCGCCAGACGGTTTTCGGCCCAACAACAAAGCCAATCCGGGTAAACTGCCCCGCCTTAAAAGAAAGGCCACTGTAGCGCGTGGTACGAATTGAGAGCAAGGTCGGCGTCCAGTAGCGGATCGACAGGACGCGCTCGTTTGTCCATTTCTGCTCGGGACTATTGGGCACAACCACCAACGCGGGTTCGCTGCTAACACTCATGCTTTTTGTCCTGTTTACATCCCATCGCCATCATTTGGCGACGCTAAAATGAGCGCCCCAAGGGGCGGAAGTTTTAGGCTAAGTGAATAGGGTCGGCCCATCCAGGAGATAGCGTCGCTCGTGACCGCGCCCGCATTACCCACCCCACTCCCACCGTAACAACTGGCGTCGGTATTGATGATCTCGCGGTAAACACCGCTCGCCGGCACACCGATCCGGTAATGATGACGTACTACGGGGGTAAAGTTTAATACAACCACCACATGCCGTTCACCATCAAGGCGCAAGAAACTCACCACCGATTGATCGGTATCATGACAATCGACCCACTCAAAACCCCTACCCTCAAAATCAAAGCGATGTAGCGCAGCAACATTTCGATAGGTATGGTTCAGATCGGTGAGTAGACGCATCACCCCGGCATGTAGGGGGAGGCTGAGCAGTCCCCAGTCTAAGGCGCGATCATGATCCCACTCGCTCACCTGGGCGAATTCTGCCCCCATAAAGAGCAGCTTCTTACCTGGGTGAGCGTACATCCAGGCATAGAGCAGACGCAGATTGGCAAAGCGCTGCCAGTCGTCACCCGGCATTTTGGCGAGCAGTGAGCGCTTGCCATGCACCACCTCATCGTGCGAGAGCGCCAGTAAGAAATTCTCGGCAAATGCGTATAACAAACCAAAGGTTAGGTTTTGGTGGTGGAAGCTTCGGTATACTGGATCGTGCGAGAAGTACTGCAAGGCGTCGTGCATCCAGCCCATATTCCACTTGAGCGTGAATCCGAGGCCCCCAAGCCAGGTCGGACGCGATACCATCGGCCAGGCCGTCGATTCCTCAGCGATCACCATCACCCCTGGGTAACGACCATGCAGCAGGGCATTCACCTCGCGCAGAAACTCGACCGCCTCTAGGTTCTCCCGCCCCCCATAACGATTCGGAACCCACTCACCCACCCCGCGTGAATAGTCGAGATAGAGCATGGAGGCAACCGCATCTACCCGCAAACCATCGAGGTGAAACTCCTCTATCCAGTACAACGCACTGCACAGTAATAGATTTTTTGCCTCATTCCGGCCATAGTTAAAGATGAGCGTCCCCCAATCGCGGTGCTCGCCTAAACGCGGGTCTTCGTGTTCGTAGAGGGTGGTGCCATCAAACCGTGCGAGTCCGTGGGGATCTTTGGGGAAATGCGCAGGCACCCAATCGAGGATTACCCCAAGCCCGTGGCGATGACAATAATCCACAAAATAACGGAAATCGTCTGGGCTCCCGAAGCGACTGGTCGGCGCAAAATAGCCAAGGCTCTGGTAGCCCCAAGACCCATCGAAGGGATATTCGGTAATCGGCAGCAACTCGACATGGGTAAACCCAAGCGTCAAGACATAGGCCACCACCTGATGCGCCAACTCGCGATAGTTTAAGAAGCGCCCATCCTCGTCACGCCGCCAAGAACCAAGGTGCAGCTCGTAGATCGAGACCGGGCCATACCGCCAGTTCTCCTCGGGACGGCGGGCAAGCCACGCCTCATCCCCCCAGGCGAAGCGATTCTCCGCCGCAACAACGCAGGCCGTCGCTGGGCGCAGCTCAAACTGCTGGGCATAAGGGTCGGATTTAAGGTAGAGGGTGCCGTGCTCGCGGTTACGGATCTCGAACTTATACAGGGCACCAAAACAGAGTCCTGGGATAAACAACTCCCACACCCCACTCCCGCCCCGCACCCGCATCGCATGAACGCGCCCATCCCAACGATTGAAGTCGCCAACCACGCTCACCCGCGCCGCATTGGGAGCCCAGGTGGCGAACAGAACGCCTTCTAGCTCATCGACCACGACCTGGTGCGCCCCCAAGAACCGATAGGCGTGCCAGTGATGTCCCCCGCCAAAGAGCAAGAGATCGTAGTCTGGGATCTGGGTCGGAAATCGATACGGATCGTGTTGGGTGTGGGGATAATCGTTTTCGTCACACCAACGCACCTGGTATTGGGCAGCAATCACACCCTTAGCGCCGTGCCACTCGAATAGGCAGGTATCAGCAAGCCGCGTCATGCTCTGCACATCAACGCCACTGATTAGTTCTACCGTTGTTGCGAACGGCAACAAGGCTCGTATCACCTCCCCTGCCCCGTGTGGGTGGCGGCCAAGGATGTTAAACGGATCATGGTGCCGCGCCTCAATGACGCGCCGTTGCGCATCGGTGATCTTGTTGCTCATATGCGTATCCACTCCGGCGACATGAGGATGTCCCCTGATGCTGTTATCATTGAATAGCAGGTTCTACTACAGCAGAAGGAGTTGATGATGACCAGCCATATACCCAAACCCCGCTTCGTCAGCCGACTGACCCGCAACACGCTTGCGTTGATACTCGCCGGTGGTCGCGGATCGCGTCTCATGCAGCTCACCCAGTGGCGAGCCAAACCCGCAGTGCCCTTCGCGGGCAAGTTTCGCATCATCGATTTTCCGCTGTCCAACTGTATCAACTCTGGGATCCGCCGCATCGGCGTACTGACACAGTATATGGCACATCCACTAATCCTCCATATCCAGCAGGGGTGGGGGTCGGGACGCGCCGAGTTTGGCGAATTTGTAGAACTTTTGCCCGCCCAGCAGCGGACGGGTGCCTCTTGGTACTCGGGAACCGCCGACGCCATCTACCAGAATATCGACATTATCCGCCGTCACGACCCAACCTTTGTCCTGGTGCTGGCTGGCGACCATGTCTATAAAATGGATTATGGCGAGATGATCGCACACCACGTCAAGCGCGAAGCGGACATGACCGTCGGCTGCATCGAATTACCAACAACAGAGGCAAGCGGCCTCGGCGTGATGAGCGTGAACCAAGAGGGGCGTGTCCTGCGCTTTACCGAAAAGCCCGCACACCCCGAATCAATCCCTGGCCGCGCCGGGGTCGCCCTCTGCTCGATGGGGATCTATGTTTTTAACACCGAGTTCCTCTACGAGCAACTGATTCGTGACCACGATGAGCCCCTCTCCAGTCACGACTTTGGCAAGGATCTCATCCCCCACGTCATCGACAAATATCGCATCCATGCCTACTCCTTTCGGGATGTACACAGCGGCGTACAGGCCTACTGGCGCGATGTCGGTACCGTCGATGCCTTCTGGGAATCTAATCTCGAATTGATTGGCGTTGACCCAGAACTCAACCTCTACGATGATAGCTGGCCCATCTGGACCTACCAAAGCCAGTTACCCCCAGCCAAGTTTGTCTTCGACGACGACGACCGGCGCGGCATGGCCGTAGACTCGATGGTGTCTGGCGGCTGCATTATGTCTGGCTCCCTGATCCGACATTCCCTTTTGTTTTCTAATGTAAAGGTTCATTCTTATGCTAAGGTACAAGACTCCGTGATCCTGCCAAATGTTGATATCGCTCGTTATGCTGTCATCCAGCGCGCCGTCATCGACGAAGGCTGCCGGATCCCCGAGGGTATGACCATTGGGGTCGATCTCGCACAAGACCGCCTCCGGTTTCATGTCACCGACAAGAATGTGGTGCTAGTAACCCCAGATATGCTCGGCCAGGAGCTGTATCGTGTCCGGTGATCGACGCCTGCCCGTTGTGCTTTGCTGGCACATGCACCAACCTCAGTACCGCAATCCGATTACGGGCGAGTATGTCTTACCCTGGACCTACCTACATGCCGTTAAGGACTACGTTGATATGGCCGCACACCTTGAGGACTGTCCGGGTGCGCGTGCGGTCGTCAATTTCACCCCCTTGCTCCTTGAGCAGATCGAGGACTATCGTCTCCAGATTGCGCAGTTTCTGCTGGTCGGTGCCCCGATCCGCGACCCGTTGTTGGCGGCCCTTGCCGGCGGTGGCCTACCAAGTCACCTAGAAGAACGCCGCGACCTGGTACAGGCCTGTCTGCGCGCCAACGAGCAGCGCCTCATCTCGCGCTTTCGGCCCTACGCGGAACTTGTCGAGATGGCGCGCCTTGCGCTACGGCGGCTCGATGGGGTCGCCTACCTCGCAAACCAGTTTCTGGTCGACCTCGTGGTGTGGTATCACCTTGCCTGGATCGGGGAAAAGGTGCGTCGTCAGTCATCGGTGATCCAACGCCTGCAACAAAAGGGGGCACGCTATAGCGCACGCGATCGGCGCGATCTCCTGGTGCTCATCGGTGAACTACTCGACGGCCTCCTCCCCCGCTACCGCACACTCGCCGATGCCGGGCGTATCGAATTGTCCATGACGCCGTGGTCGCACCCGATCCTGCCCCTACTCCTAGATGCAGAGGTCGCCAAGGAGTCGATGCCGAACGTCACGTTGGGAAACCACACGGGCTACCCAGGTGGGCTGGAGCGGGCGCGTTGGCACCTAGAAGAAGGTCTCGCAGTCTTCGAGCGTCACCTCCACCGCCGCCCGCTGGGTTGCTGGCCCGCCGAAGGCGGGGTGAGCGACGCCACCATCAGCCTACTCGCGGAATATGGCTTCCGTTGGTGCGCGACCGGCGAGTCGGTATTACGCAATAGCCTCAACCGTTATCATCTGCCCCAGACCGGCAACTGGTTACACCATGGCTATACCGTGGGGGCCTCCCCCATCACCTGTTATTTCCGTGACGATGGGCTTTCGGATCGGATCGGCTTTGTCTATTCCTCCTGGCATGCCGACGACGCCGTGGGCGACCTCATCCACCACATGGAGAATATCGCCACCACGGTCTATCACGACAACCCCTCTGACAGCGCCATCCAAAACGCGGTGGTCTCCATCATCCTCGATGGCGAGAATGCCTGGGAATACTACCCAGAAAACGCCTACTATTTCCTCTCGGCGCTCTATCATCGGCTGGAGAACCACCCCAAGCTGCGCCTCACCACCTATGCGGATTGTCATGCCAGCAATACCCCACTACCTGGTGTCGTCGCGGGGAGCTGGGTGCATGGCACCTTCTCGACCTGGATTGGGGACGCAGGCAAGAATCGTGGCTGGGAGATGCTGGTCGAGGCCAAGCACCGCTTCGATGCCGCCATGGCCAGCGGCCTGCTCCGCCCCGAAACCAAAAAAGACATCGAGCGCCTGCTTGGCGTCTGTGAAAGCTCTGATTGGTTCTGGTGGTTTGGTGACTACAACCCAGAGGAAACGGTCTGCGCCTTTGATAAATTATTCCGCCAACAACTGACTGGCCTCTATCGGATGCTCGGCGAAGACCCGCCCGAATACCTCTCCCGTCCCTTTACCCGAGGCAGCGACACCGCCACGGGGGGCGTGATGCGCCCGGGACAGGCACCTGAATAACCGTAACAAAGGAGTGCTCCATTCCTAAGCGCGTAGCTGGTATCTTACTACACCCAACCTCCCTGCCTGGGCCCCTCGATCACGGCGATCTTGGCCCCCACGCCTATTACTTTTTGAAATTTCTCGATGACTGCGGGTGCCGGATGTGGCAAACATTGCCGCTTGGCCCCGCGCACTTCGACCTCTCGCCGTACAACTGCGTCTCGAGCCATGCCGGCAATCCGCTCTTGATAAGCCGCGAGGCCTTGTGTTCCGAGAGTTGGTTCGATAGCACTCGTTGCAACCCATCCAGCAACCGCCGCGCCTTGCTCGTCGAGGCACGCCACCAGTTCGAGCAAGCGGCTCTGCCAGAGGAACGCGCCGCTTTCGAGGAATTTACCACCCGCTCCGCCCATTGGTTAGAGGACTATGCCCTTTACCAAGCACTGCGCGACTCCCAGGGTGATCTCCCCTGGTTTGCCTGGCCCACCCCCTTGCGCGACCGCAAGGCAAGTGCGCTGAACCATGCGCGTAAAACACTCAGTGATGCCCGCGCACAGATCCGTTTCGAGCAGTTCTTGTTCTTCCGGCAGTGGAACAACCTGCGCCAGGCCGCCAACGCCCGTGGCATCCGCATGTTTGGCGATGTCGCCATCTTCGTTGCCCACGATAGTGCCGACGTATGGTCGCATCGTGAGTGCTTCCAGCTCGACAAGCACGGCCAGCCTACCGTCGTTGCTGGTGTCCCACCCGACTACTTCTCCGAGACCGGACAGCGCTGGGGCAATCCGCTCTATGACTGGGAGAAGCACGAGGAAGAGGTGATTGCGCTCTGGGCAGACCGGATGCGCACCCAGGCAACCCTGTTTGATCTGGTGCGGATTGATCACTTTCGCGGGCTTGATGCGCATTGGGCGATTCCGGCAGCCGAACCTCTGCCCGCAGCGGGGCGTTGGGTGCCGACCCCGGGCGATAAACTACTGACCGCCCTGCGCGAACGCTGTGGCACCTTGCATCTGGTCGCGGAGGATCTCGGGGTGATCACCGAGTCGGTGGATAATCTGCGCCGCAAGCACCATCTACCCGGGATGCAGGTATTGCAGTTTGGCTTTGATGGCGACCCGAACAACCGCCATTTACTCCACGCACACGATCCCCTGAACCTGGTCTACACCGGCACCCACGACAATAACACGACCCTTGGCTGGTTCAATTCGCTCCCCCACGAGGTGAAGGATCAGGTGCTTGGCTATTTTGGCTACCCTGCTGAACCGATGCCTTGGCCGCTCTTGCGCTTTGCCTTGGCCTCGGTTGCGAACATCGCCATCCTACCGATGCAGGATGTGCTAGGACTGGATGGGGAACACCGGATGAATACGCCAGGCACGAGTACCGGCAATTGGCAGTGGCGGTTTGATTGGGCGCAAGTATCAGAGGAGACTGCCAATCGGCTGGCGCACTTTACCTGGCGCTATGGGAGGACAACCAGTGATTGCAGCGAAAGGTAGCCGCCCGCTATTCGCGAATAAACCGGACAGCGCTATTGCTGAGACACAACAGAATGCTGGTTTCCTGCGAACCCCCCATCCCCGATGGGGGTCGAGGCGGGGCTTTCAGCAAGGGGTTCTACTTTTGTCTCTTCATCATTTTAGGTTGCTTCTGCTGATTTGCCCCTAACAACAGCACAGACTTGACGAAAGGTCGCAACGCGGTCTGTAGCCCTTTACGTCGGCTTAAAAGAGAAGCGGCATCGCTATTCTCTGCCGATCCAGAGTTCGAGCGTACCTTCCTTTGCCGTTCGGTTTGGCTTGGCGATAGAGACATCAAGCTTATTGTTGCTGCCGACAATGGCGGCAAGGGCAATCGCCTTTACTTTGTCACTGTCGTTGAAATAGCGCACCTGGGTCTTGGTTGGCATCTTCTCGTGGTCAATCTTCTCGACCGCAGGCGCGATGATCATATTCTCGCGGAGATTTTGTCTGATCCTGTCCGCGAGATATTGTTTATCCTTTACCTCCTTTTCTACTTGGATATAAACCAGAGTCGCGCTCTCGAGAAGTTCATACGCTGCCGCAATATCGGTGGACTCGCGGGGATTGCGGCCAGAATCATGAACGGCGTGGCTTATTGGTTCGCCGCTATTCTTTGTCTCGGCGTCGGTGACGGCGGCCTTTGCGGTGCGGGGGCGGATCTGTTCCCCGGTATTCTCTATTGCCTCATGGACAGCAGCGAATAGGATGCGCTTTTTCTCACCGTCACCCCCGACGTCAGCGGCCCTTTCTAGGGCAAACAACACCGCGCGCGTGGCCTCAAATTTGGTGGGCTGCGAAGCATCTAGGTTTGCCAAGAATGGGGCAATCAATGCCGCATCGGTTCGGGCCTGTTCTAGCACCTCCATCTTTTGGATCTTTTCTGCCGGGGTCGTCATGGCCAGAACCCAGTGCTGTACCACCAGATAGGCCGAGGCCGCAACAGTCCCGAGCAGAAGCAAGATGATTGGTGAGTTCACCACTTCCCACACCTTCTGGCTGAAGGATGGAGGCGACGTCAACGAGGCAGTAGTGTCACAACGCATAAGCTCCCTTTGTATCGATAGACCCAAGAACCCTTTACTGGTGGTGCCGCGCCGACAAAGGGTGATGTGCGCTCTCCCACTCGATGGCACTTGCAGGGCAGTTTTACGGAACAGTACTCGCTGAAAAAGAAAACCCTTGCTCCCACAAAATTGCGGCGTACTCACCCACACTAATCCATTCCTCGGACATCACCCGCCTTTCCCATCCCCCTCACGGGGGCATCCTCCTCACGAAACCCTTTTACCAGACGTAGCGAGCGCCTTGGATTCGGCGCGTGTCGCTGCCTCTCGTGGTTAGCGAATGCCAACTGGTTCAGCAGAGGCAATGGATCCGCAAAGTCGCCTTGTAGTAATCGCAAGACCGTATCCGTTGGCAGACTTGTTTTCACCTCACGCTGCGGGATAGGCTGCCCCTGCCCCGCCTCGAGGGAGTTTATACGGCGCTCTTGGTTGCGGACACGCTCAAGGATTTCCTCGAGGAGAGAACGATCCGAGCGGTGGCCGAAGGGGGTGGATGGTGCTCGCGCCGAGATTTTCTCGAGTTCACGCACAAGATGCGGCCAATTGTTCTCGAATGTCTCCTCTAGCACACCCTCCGCCAAAGAGCCCTCACCACTGCTGTATACCGCCTGGTTGATGACGTGCAAAAGAAACCTGACCTCTTCCTTTTTCCATTGGGTCGGCTGCAACTGCCCGAACAACGGCGCTACGTCCGCCGACGGGACATCCAACAGGAACGCACAAATGGTCGCATCCCGGGTTCTCGACAACGCGCCTATCTCGAAGTGCAGCCAATTCTCGAGCAGATTCTCGCGAGTCAAACAGACAATGCCTACCTTAGATTGTTCGAGTTGTGATGAGAGTTCATGACTCCAGCGCACGCCCCTCTCGGCAGCGGATAACATCCACGGATCTACTGCAGGGATAACCTGAATTATCCAAGCAGAAAATGCCTCAGCGACTGCCCTACTTCTCTCGCCCGACCAGCTTAAGAAGATCTTCATTGTTCGACCTTACGTTGACACAACATTGTAGAATATCGGCGCTAAGACCAATTGAGAGACAGCGCCACGGTAGGAAACGATGAGGCAACAACGCGATTCACCCTCTGCACTAACAAGGCAAAACCAGCCCCCCTCCCCCACTCGGCAGCCATTAATTTCCACCCCGCGACATTGGGCTTGGCGAGATGAGACCCGCCAAAAAACCAACAACCGTGGTAAATACGGTAAGAAGGGTGTCGGGTTTGGATATTAGGCCAGAATCTTTCGGGATTGTTGAAAATACCCCGACCCCCAGCACCAACGCCGAGCCAACCATCACCAGCGAGAAAGAGATAACGATAATCAACCAGATCGTATTCGTTATGGTATCGCTTGGTGGCGGCAGGGGGCTCGGCAGCTCATCTGCAATATCCGCGCTCAGTTTCTTTAGGGTTTCCTCGGGTTTGTCTCTCAAATCAGCCAGCAATTGCTGATCGGAAAGGATTGTCCTAACGAGCAATTCGGCTGAGCGAATCTTATCTGCCATACGTATTTCCCCTCATTTTACCAACCCAATCGAATACCGCATTACAGAAGGTGTAGAGCCGTTGCGACCGGCTCCACCACAAAACCACTTTTCATTTACCTGATATCGCAACAGATTTCGCAACAGCATTTATGCTAACGCAATCTAAATCGTCTTGTATATATCGACGATCTACGATACGCCATCGACGAAATTCGATAGCCCCGAGATTCAGGTACTGGTCTAGTTTGATTCCTGCTTCAACCGCATGAATATGCTATACTATTCTCTAAATACATGAATATCAGATATTCTTGGTAATTTTTGTGAGGTAAATCTA
>CAIRSR010000195.1 GCA_903881315.1 uncultured Thiotrichales bacterium
AGGGCGTCCGTTTACCTCGTATTGCCACGCGAGAACCATCATCAAGATGGATTTCCCTACGCCACCCTTACCATTCATTACCCAGATCGTATGTGCCATGAATACCCCACCGGAAAGATTTAGTTGGCCGCGCCTTCAGGCCGAATTTTCATAGGATGTGATATATCGCCATCCCCTACCGGGACTGCCCCGCAAACCCGCTCGATCGGAGTGCCGGAACCACGGACTTAACCTGCAACGATGCCCATCCCTCGAAAACTATTCTAACCCAAAGAGATCTCTCTCTACCAGCCGCTTCTAACACCATCGTTGACGGTGGTTGGCCGGCCTTCGCCACCCTCGGGCTATGGGGATAGACGCAAACGGCGGGATCGTCTGCCCACGATGACCGCCGAGGATCGCTAAAAACCCTTGCGCTCGACCAAACAGTTTCGTAAAATTCGCTTACTGCTGAATTCTTAGGCCAGCAGTATCAAAACCGCCTCACCCGCTCCTTCTCACCGAGGAAGCGCGTGGGGCTTTTTTATGTCAAAAATCGTCCCGCACAACAAAGATGAGGAATGAATAAGAGGAATGAATATCATGAACAGCATTACCGAAAGCTTGGTGAGATTCCGCCAACAAGCCGATTCTCGCGCCAAACAGCAACGCGGCTACGGGATTACCGACACAGAGTTTACCGAGCTGATTCGCAAGAGCCGTATGGTGCAGAGGCTGCTCGATAGCAAGAAAACCCAGCCTGAACGTATCGGGAAGCCCGCATCAACAACCGGGCCAATCGAACAGGCAAAACGCTTGCCTACGATCCAGGAAGAGGTAGCGCAATGTGGCGTAGTCCAGAAAAGACGCCTCCCCATTGCCTATGCGGGTGGCTTGGTAAAGGCACCGCACGGGCCACCCCATCGCGATACCGGCGTAATCGGTATTCAGCGGGGTTCTTATGTGCTACCCGCCGAGACTGTCCGCGCATTGGGCGGTGCAGAGGCGCTAGACGCCTTTGTCCTCCGCACTACCGGACGGCGGCCCACCGTACACCAGGCCATTCCAGCGCCGCGTGCAATACTGGCCTTTCTGCCCGGGTACGATGATGGCGGTGGTTTTGATATTGGTGCGGATATTGGTTCTGATGTCCAGGAGATCTCACTTGATCCGGCACAGTTTCCGCAACCTGGCGTGAGGATTGCGATATATGGCGGGGCTCATCGCTTACCGGCTTGGGGCAACCGATAGACTCCTCCACTATTGGTTCGGTTCCGCCAGATGGTAGCGCGGCAGGGACGGGTGGCTCAACATGGTGGGGACAGGCAGGCGATGCGGCTCGCGATTATCTAACCGATCCTGCGACCTATGTCTCTTGGGTAGACCCGCCACTTGGCTATGCGATGAAGGTTGCCGAGAACCCCACCATCCAAAATGCCGTCACTACTTTCCTTAGTGAGGCAGCCAGTGGTGCCCTTTGGAGGCGGTTGGTTCGATAAACAGCAGTATTCGCTTATCATTACCGAGAGGCTATTAGGGAAGATAGCCTCTTGACGGCCTTGTAACAATTCGGCATCGTTCTCAGTCTTTTCCTTCGGAGCCACCTCCGTGAGATTACGCCTCTCTATTCCCATACTCGCCGTACTTGTCTTATTGGTTGGCCCAAATGCTATTCGGTTAAGTCTGGCTGATACCCATTTAGACGAGATCCGCGCTAAGGCCGAACAGGGCGATGCCAACGCAGAGGGGGCCCTTTGTCTGATGTATTACCAGGATCGAGAGAGTACTCACGATTACCACAACGCACTGAAATGGTGCCGGAGGGCTGCGGAACAAGGTCTTGCTGAGGCACAGTATAGAATAGCGATGATGTATAAAATAGGTCAAGGTACTGTCCAAGATGATACAGAAGCGGCACTCTGGTTTCGTCAGTCCGCAGAACAAGGACATGCCGAGGCGCAATATCAACTGGGTAAAATGTACGCCCTTGGCGAAGGTGTTGCTCAAGATTATGTTGAGGCAGAGAAATGGATCCGGAAATCTGCCGTTCAAGGAAACGTCAAGGGCCAATATGGACTTGGATTCCTTTATGCCGATGGAAAAGGTGTCACAGAGGATTATAGGGAAGCGGCAAAATGGTTTCATAAGGCAGCGGAACAAGGTCTTGCTGAGGCACAGTACAACCTGAGCGTACTTTATTACGAGGGACAGGGTGTCCCCCAGGATTATTCAGAATCTGAGAAATGGGTTCGTAAGGCAGCAGAACAAGGTTTCTCCTGGGCACAAAACAATCTTGGTAAGTTGTATTACCGTGGCCAGGGCGTTGCGCTCAATTACATTGAGGCGGCCAAGTGGTTTCGGAAGGCTGCTGCTCAGGGAGTTGCCGAGGCACAATACAATCTCGGCCTGATTTATGCGAGGGGCGAAGGCGTGGCGGCACAGGACTACCATGAGGCAGAGAAGTGGTGGAGTAAGGCAGCCGCTCAGGGTAATATTGAGGCAGAAAAGGATCTAAAGATCTTACAGGCACAAAAACGTTCTACGATAGAAGTAGTGGCGGGTTTTACCATTTGGGCCGCCGTTGGCCTTGGAATACGTTGGCTTCTCTTTGGTCGTATCTAATAAAAATATTTTTTGTGGTAAAACGAGGGCGCACCTATGGAATATCGGAAATTTATCCCTCTCTTGCTCGTTTGGCTAATAAGCTTTATCACACCCTGTTCCGCCAACACTTCACTAGAGGAGGTACGCACGAAAGCAGAACAAGGTAACTCAGAGGCGCAATATCAACTTGGCGAAATGTATGACCAGGGCGAGGGTATAGAGCACAATTACCAGGAGGCGGTAACCTGGTTTCTCTTAGCCGCTGCCCAGGGATATGTAAAGGCGCAATCCTTGCTTGGCGTGTTTTATCACGAGGGGCTCGGCATTGCACAAAACGAAGAGGAATCGAGGAAATGGTTTAGGAAAGCAGCCGAACAGGGAGACGCCTTTTCACAGAATAAACTTGGGAAACTTTACCACCAAGGCCAAGGGGTCGCGCCGGATTACCAGGAGGCGATCAAATGGTATCGCGCTGCTGCCACCCAGGGAAATGCCGAGGCGCAATACTATCTTGGGGTAATCTATGCACATACCGAAGGGGTCGCGCCGGATTACCAGGAGGCGATCAAATGGTATCGTCTATCAGCCACCGCAGGCTATGCCAAGGCGGAGTACAATCTTGGTTTACTGTACTACAACACCCAAGGTGTCGCACAGGATTACAGGGAAGCGGTAACGTGGTTCCGTAGGGCGGCTGAACAAGGCATTGCCGAGGCAGAGACCAATCTTGGGCTTTGTTATGACAAAGGCCAAGGTGTCGCGCAGGATTATACCGAGGCGGTCAAATGGTTTCGCTTAGCCGCTGAACAGGGATTTGCCGAGGCAGAGACCAATCTTGCCATACTTTACTACAAAGGCCAAGGTGTCGCGCAGGATTATACCGAGGCGGTCAAATGGTTTCGCTTGGCCGCTGCTCAGGGGCGTGTTCATTCACAAATCCTCCTCGGCTTTTGTTACTACGAGGGAAAAGGTGTCGCGCCGGATTACCAGGAGGCAGCGCAATGGGTACACAAAGCGGCTGATCAGGGAAATGCTAAAGCACAAACCGCCCTTGGTGTGCTGTATGTCGAAGGAAAAGGGGTTGCGAAGGATTACACCGAGGCAAGAAAATGGTCCCAGCAGGCCGCTCTGCAGGGAGATTCTACCGGACAGTACACCCTTGGCCGATTGTATGCTGAAGGGCATGGCGTCACACAGGATTTCAATGAGGCGGTCAAATGGTATCGCATGGCGGCGGAACAGGGCCTTGCTATGGCAGAGTGCGCCTTTGGCCAATTGTACGAGAAAGGTAATGGTGTTGCACAGGATCTCAATGAGGCGGTAAAATGGTATCGGAAATCCGCCGACCAGGGCAAGGCGTATTGTCAGAAGATGCTGCATCAGCTTATCGCAGACCATCCGGCGTTTGACAATACACTCGAAATCACGGCTAGGGTTCCCCTCTCCACAAAAAACCTATTGACGAGCGAGAAACCCACGGTCTTCTTTCCCGCCGAGAGAAAGGAACGCCCTGTCCTTGACGGCCCCTTCTCAATAGAATGACCCTCAGCTTGGCTAGCGCAATCGTTTATCGCCAAGAGCAGCATAAAATGATTCGCTAACCACCCCACACCTTCGGTGCACCCCTCCACGGGAGGGGAATTGGGAAGGGGTTTTTACTTTTTACCTGCCATCGTTTTATGTGACTCCCGCTCTATTAGGGGCCGTGGTTTCGACAAGCGCTGGCCTGGCCGAGACTCCCCGCCCCGTGCTCGGCGCGGGGATTGGCGATAGGGCTACCTACATCCGTTGTTTTCGTTGCTACACCACCCGCCAACGAACCAGCATACCTCTCTGATCTAGAAGAAAATCCTGCGCTGATGTCTCGCGGACAGACCATTTGCACAAGCCACGACAGGCAACGGCAGGGAGACTGCCCCCTGCGCGGCAGGGTCATAACGCCGAAGATGGGATCACCTCACGAAACAGATCGAGACGAATGACTGAACTATATCCGAGCGCTTGTGTCAACTATAATAACCTAGCCATCAAGAATCTCTTCAGAAAGCTAGGGACGACAATCCTTCAGCCATATCAACTGTGGTATTCCACGTTGCTTTACCAACGACTTGAACCTAAGCCGTAGAGTGGATAACCACTTGCGGAGAATGTATGAACAACATCCCTGATAAATTGCATGGACTCCTGTCGTTTCCTGGATTACTGGTGATTTATGGAGTACTGTTTTTTGGTATCGGTACTCTCCTTCTCGACGCACCTCAGCAGCTCCAATTGTGGGGATGACCTTGCCCTCACCCCATGTGGCTGGAGAAACCCTAATAAATAGGGTGCCTGGTCACTACCTAGCTCACTGCCACGAACGAGGCGCGGCGGCGAAAACTGCCCACACAACCGTGGGAAGACCTGCTCGCCGCGTTTCAGGAAGGTTGCAATACCTATTAGGCAGACCCTGGCTGCCGTTCTTCTAGATTTATCCAATCCGAGCATACGACTGCCTGATTTCTGCTTCACTAGAGAGAGCCGAGAAGTGACGTAACCGCTCACTCCCCCCTCCCAGTGGGAGGAGCCCAGGAGGGAGGGAAGACATTGGAAATTTTGCCTCCCTGCCTCCCAGCCCCCCAACGGGGGGAGGGGTCTGAATGAGTGCTTTTGTTGCGTCGCGTGAACATCCCTGCCAGTTAAAATCTGACGTTCAGCGCGGTATAGATTGAGCGCCCAAAACCCGGCACCGCAACACCCCAGGGAATGCTGTTAATCCCCATGGTCATTCCCTGACCGACATAAGCGCCCCCAAGCGGTGAGGCATAATAGCGATCAAAGAGATTTTCTACCCCAATATCTACACGCGCCTTCTTCCCCCACGCATAGCTGCTGCGCAGATTGAATAGGGTATAACCGCCGGTCGGCACCTCATTCCTGACCTGCGACACGTCTTTTTTACCAGCGACCATTTGCGCCTCAAACGTATTTGTCCAGGCGTCCTTGTGCTGCACCAGCGCCACCTTGGCATTGAGCGGCATGATATTATAAAGATGGCCGTGGGTTGTATCGTTCTTGCCTTTGGTATAGTTCAATAGACCTGTGGCTGTAAAACTGCCGTAATCCGCAAGGTTCCCCAAAGATTGATGACCAGACACATCGATACCGTACAATTCCGCCGTTTGATTGACATATTGGAGCTTCACGTACTGGTTGGTCGTGGTCGAATTGGCGACACTGTAGCAATTGGTTCCGACTGGGCAGCGCTCGGCGTCAATATAATTATGGACATAGGTATAGTATGGTGTCGCTTTTAGGCCCCATTGCTCTTTGGTGGCATCGTGCAGGTCGGCGGTTACACTAAGGGTATGGGCCACCTCTGGCTTGAGGTTGAGGTTACCGACATAACCGTTACCGTCACCAACAAAGTTGTTCATGATCGTCATCATCGAAGCAGTCGACCAGGGGTAACGCTCGTAGAGATTCGGCGATCGGGTCTTTTGCGCGTAGCCAAACTCATAGGACTGCGTAGAATTCGGCGTATAGCGCGAGAGGGTCGTTAGATCCCAATTCTGATCGGTGCGCTGATGGCCCGCCGCATTGAAGGCGGTGGAATCGGGCTTTTGGCTCATCATCATCGTGTTATATCCCTGCACATTGCCCGTGTCCGTGGTGACGTTCTCCGTGCGCACACCAAGCAGGGTTAGCCATTGTGGGTTCCAACGCGCCTCCCATTCGCCAAATACACCAAGCCTATCTCGCTTGCCGTTGTTGATATTCTGGAAGGTGTACGGGGCCATTCCCGCCACCGCCACCCCGTTACCATCCTTCATGGGCCAATTGGCCGGAAGGACAGAGGGAGAAGGCGGCCACCAATCGTTCAGCCGATAGCTCTGGAACTCACCACCAAGTCGCAAGGTATCTCGGTCGGAAAGCAGGATGTCCCCTTTGATGGATGCGCCGGTGGTTTTACCCTCGGCATTCATCGGCATCCCGGGCGCGTTAATCGACACCCCGCCACTCGAGCCCGGATACCAGAATTGCTTATCGCTCCCGAAGTTCATCTCGTGCTCGGTCTTTTGGTGATAGGCACTCGCCTCGAGGGTGCCCCATTGGTACTCACCCGTATAGCGCAAAGAGACGTTGGTATTGTTATTCTTAGTCAGATCCATGCGCTGGTTCGGGAATCCCTCGTAGGGGATATCCTGCACGTCTACCTTGAATTCGAGCAGATGATTGTCGCGGCGGACAGCAACGCCGAGCGACTGATTCTCGGATTTATAGCGCGAAGAACCCACCACATTGCCGTTAAGCCAACCATTGCCTGATGGCCCTGACGCCTTAAAATCCTTTGCCGCACGATAATCACCGGCCTGTGCCGTCGATCCGCTGTAGGTAATATTATAGTCTTCGCCGGCGAGTGTCGCCCCAAGATTGGCACCATAGGCATTGCCATTGCTGCGATAAAAGGTGCCAAACTCTCCTTTGGTTAAAACGCCTTCGCCAGCGATTGCAAATTCGGGGGCGGCGGAATTAACCCGGACAGAGCCACCAATACTGTCACCGCCAATACTCACCGGCGTAATGCCCGTAAATACCTCGGCCTTCGCAACCCGGGTCGGGCTAATATACGATAGTGGCGAGTTCATGTGGTTCGGACAGGCCGACATCAAACTTTCACCATCCACCTGGACATTCAGCCGATCATCCGCCATACCATGAATAACCGGCAGGCTCGAAACACCACCCGCCCCATAAAGACTAACCCCCGGGACATCCTGTAACAGGTGTGCGGCGTCACTGGTCGTCGCGGCCTGTGTGTTCAGCGCCTCTCCCTTTAACACCGATCCACTCGGGGATTTCGCAATGCGCGGCGCACTCACCACCACCGTAGGTAATTGCTGATCACCAGGCGTCACGTCGCCTGCTTTCGCCAACTGGCCTATCGCGAGTATTCCACCACACCAAAGCCAGATTGCCAGGGTATTTGTCTTGCCAGTACGCCTCATCCTCTCACCTCTATCATGCTGTGAACGTAACCATTGGAGTTACTGGCACTAGCAAGGTCAGTGCCACTTTTGTAGGATGAGGATAATCCGTCGATTGTTCTTGTTAGCGGATGGATTGGCGAGGCCTTGGCTGTGGCATATCACTTGAGGTGTGGCAAATGCCCCACGGCTGGCTGTGTACAGGATTGGTGGTATCATGCGTCCCGTTCGAGTAGGCGTTTGCGGCACCCATTCTCCAGGCAGCCACTTTTGCCGACAAGCGCTCACCGCAAGGAGCTTTGGTTGGAGACCTTTAGCCTTTCTGCAATCCTGTTGGTCGGGCTGATGAGCAGCGTACACTGCCTTAGTATGTGTGGTGCCATCTCTGGGGCGCTCACCTTAAGCCTAGCCACCGAGATCCGCGCTGACCGCCGCCGTCTCCTGCACTACCTGTTGTCGTATAACGTCGGGCGGATGGTGAGTTATGCACTGGCCGGTGCCTTGTTCGGTGCCCTTGGCGCGGGTTTGGTCGCGCCGATTCATGGCGGGCACTGGGTCTTGCAGACAGCGGCGGGTATCCTTTTGCTCGGCACTGGGCTCTATCTCGGCGGTTGGTTTCCGGCCTTTGCCCGTTTAGAATCGTTGGGCGCTCCGTTGTGGCGTCTCATCGCCCCCCTGGGGCATCGTTTATTGCCGGTGAGAAGCCCCATCCAGGCATTGCTGTTTGGGATGGCGTGGGGCTGGCTCCCTTGTGGACTGGTCTATACTGCGCTCGCGTACGCCGTCACTGCCGGTAGCGCCGCAAAAGGGGCGCTCGTCATGATCTGTTTTGGCCTTGGGACGCTGCCGGCTGTCACCGGCGCGGGTATCATGACCGGTTGGACGCTGGCATGGGTGAGACAACCCACGATGAAAAAGATTGCGGCGGTTGTTATCATCCTACTTGCCCTCGCCTCGTTGTGGGTGCCGACACCAAAACCCGCCTCCTTCGCCGCTGTGCACCCCCACACCCCAAACGGAACATGAACGCCTTTCACCACACCCTGCTCGGTCACTCGCCAGCACTACAAGCGGTGATACGCACCGCCCATTTGCTCGCACCGACCGACGTGACCGTGCTCATCCTAGGCGAGAGTGGCACCGGTAAAGAGCTGATGGCGCACGCCCTTCACCGCGAAAGTCGGCGTGCGAGCGGCCCGTTTGTCGCCATCAATTGCGCGGCATTACCCGAGGCGCTCGCCGAGTCTCTGCTGTTTGGCCACCGCCGAGGTGCCTTTACCGGTGCGGTTGCCGATGAGGCTGGTCACATCCGGGCATCCCAAGGCGGGACGTTATTCTTAGACGAGATAGCAGAATTGCCGCTTGCACTCCAGGGCAAGCTGCTGCGCTTTCTAGAGTCGGGGGAGTGTCAGGTGGTGGGCAGTTCCACCCTAACCCATTGCGACACCCGCATCATCGCCGCCACCAATCGCAACCTGCCCGAGCACATCAAGAGCGGCCACTTCCGCGCCGACCTCTATTACCGACTGAATGTGGTGCCACTAGAAATACCACCGCTGCGCAGTCGGGTCAGCGACCTGCCCCTGTTGGTGCAGCACCTAACCACGCAGCTCGCCCGCCAGCATGGCGTCACCGCACCGCGCTACGCACCCGCCACGCTCGCGCAACTACAGCGCTACCCGTGGCCGGGCAATGTCCGCGAACTCCGCAATCTCTGCGAGCGGATGGTGGTACTCTGCGCCGGTCGCACCATAGAGCCCGGTCACCTGCCCATCGAATTCAGCGCGAAGCACCCGTCACCAACGCCCGGGTCGGTCTTTGACCTACCCGCCGGTGGCATCGTCTTGGACGACCTAGAGGCAGACATCATCCGTCAGGCATTGGCGCAGACACGGGGCAACCGGAGTCACGCCGCGCGCCTACTCGGCCTTAGCCGCGACACCCTACTCTATCGCATCAAGAAATACGCGCTCGTGGGTGCGTAGACCCAACGCCCTTGTTTCGTTTATTAAAGGACATTACCTCGGTGCTTGAACTCATCCGTGCTGGTGGTTGGTTGATGTGGCCCATCCTGGGCTGCTCGGTGATGGCAATGGCGATTGTGCTCGAGCGCAGTTGGGCGCTGCGCCGAGGGCGCGTCGCCCCCCCGCGCCTCCTCCATGAGGTGCTGGCGCACATCCGCGCAGAACCCATCGACACCGCCTACCTCGATAGCTTGCGGAATAACTCCCCGCTTGGTGAGATCCTCGCGACGGGCCTCAGCAATCGTCATGCCGGACGTGAGGCGATGAAGGAGAGCATTGAGGACGTTGGTCGTCACGTTATCGCTGACCTCGAGCGCTTCCTCAACACCCTGGGCACCATCGCCGAGGTCTCGCCGCTGCTCGGTCTGCTCGGCACGACGTTTGGCATGATCAAGATCTTCAACGTGATCTCGTCCGCTGGGGTTGGCAACCCTGCTCTCATGTCCGATGGCATCTCGATTGCCCTCATCACCACGGCGGCGGGGCTTTCGGTTGCGATCCCGTCCCTGCTGTGCCATCGCTACCTACAGGCGCACGTCGGTGATCTGGTGCTCACCATGGAGAAACAGGCGCTACGCCTGGTGGACGCCATCCACAACGAGGAACCAGCGCAGGAGACGGGCCCGTGAATCTACGGCCCCAGCGCCGCGAGTGTCCGCGCTTTATCAACCTCACCTCGCTGATTGACGTGGTGTTCAATCTGTTGCTGTTCTTTATGGTGACGACGAGCTTTAGCCAAAAGACCGAGCTTAGCCTAGAATTACCGAGTGCCACATCTGGGAAAGCCGCCGTTGAAGAGACCACCATCGAGGTCATGATCGACGCCCAGGGCCACTACGCCATCAAGGGAACCGCGCTCCCCAACCAAGAACCCGCAACCCTCCGCGCCGCATTACAGGCCGCCGCCCTGGCAACCCACCAGCAAGAGCCGCTGCTGGTCATTAGCGCCGATGGACAGTCCCCCCACCAAGCGGTCGTGACCGTGATGGACGCGGCACAGGGCTTAGGGCTTACCCACCTAAGCTTTGCGACCCAGCGGGCCGCCTCTCCGCCAGCACCGCAGGCACCCGACAGAAAGGCGCAGCCATGACCGAGCCGCCGCCGATCCTTAACGCCAGTGAGGTATACCGCCGCATCCTGACCTTGGCGCGGCCCTACTGGTCGGCATTCCTGGTGACGATCGTCGCCATGGCATTTGCCGCCTCCACCGAGACCGCCTTTGCGGCACTCATGCGTCCGCTGCTGGATGGCAGCTTTGTCAGCAAGGATCCCGCCACTATCCATATTGTGCCGCTGTGGTTACTCGCCATCTTTCTGGTGCGAGGGGTCGCGACCTTTGTCTCGAGTTATGGCATGGACTGGATCGGGCGGCATGTCGTCAAGGATACCCGAGGCCGCTTGTTCGAGCACCTGCTGAGCCTACCCACCCGCTTCTACCACGATAACCCATCGGGTACGCTCCTCTCTAAGATCATCTACGATGTCGAGCAGGTCTCGGATGCCGCGACCAGCACGGTCACGACGGTGGTACGCGACGGCCTCACCGCCGCTGGGCTCTTGGGCTGGATGATCTACCTAAGCCCCCGGCTCACCCTGGCCTTTCTGGTGATGGGGCCGCTCATTGGCTGGCTCGTGATCCAGGCGAGTCGGCGCTTTCGGCGGATTGCGCGACGCATCCAGATCTCGGTTGGCGAAATCGCCTCAGTCGCAGGCGAGGCGATCGAAGGCCACGATGTCGTCAAGATCTTCGGCGGCAAGGACTACGAACGCACGCGCTTCGAGCACGCCAACGAGGGCAATCGTCGTCAGGTCATGAAGTATTCCTCGACCAGTGCGGCCAGTGCGCCGGTCATCCAGTTCATCGCCTCGCTCGCCTTGGCCGGGGTCATCTACTTCGCGACCCTGCCCTCGATGCTGGAGCACGTCACCGTCGGCACCTTTATGTCGTTCATGGCGGCAATGATGCTGCTGCTACCCACCCTGAAGCGCCTAACGACGGTCAACGCCAGCATCCAACGCGGTGTCGCGGCGGGGGTGAGCATCTTTACCCTCCTCGACGAACTCACCGAGCGCGACACCGGCACCGTCGAACTCGCAACCGTTGCGGGTGGGGTGGAGTATCGCGGCGTCTCCTTTGCCTACCGCGCCGAGAATGCGCCCGCACTCCACGAGATAACCCTTCGTATTGCCCCAGGCGAGACGGTGGCCTTTGTCGGACGCTCGGGCAGCGGCAAGACCACCCTTGTGCACCTCCTCGCCCGTTTTCACGACCCAACGAGCGGTGCCATCCTCCTCGACGGCCACGATATTCGCCACCTCCGCCTCGCTTGTCTGCGCGAGCAGATCGCCATCGTGACCCAGCAGGTAACGCTCTTCAACGACACCATCGCCCGCAACATCGCCTATGGTCACAAGGCCAACGCCCCACTCGCCGACATCGAGCGGGCCGCCGAAGACGCCTGTGCCATGGAGTTTATCCGCGCCCTCCCCGAGGGCCTGGATACGCTGGTCGGCGAGAACGGCGTGCGGCTCTCGGGCGGGCAGCGGCAACGGCTCGCCATCGCCCGCGCCCTGCTCAAGGACTCACCAGTCCTCATCCTCGACGAGGCGACCTCGGCCCTCGATAGCGAGTCCGAGCGCCACATCCAGCTTGCCCTAGAACGCTTGATGCGCCGCCGCACCACCCTCGTCGTCGCCCACCGCCTCTCCACGATCGAGCGCGCCGACCGCATCGTCGTCATGGACGAAGGGCGTATCGTCGAGGTGGGCAACCATGCCGCCCTATTGGCGCAGGATGGCTACTACGCCGCCCTGTGTCGCCTCCAGTTTCGGGAGGGGGCGTGAAGGCCTGTTTGGTAAACCACTATAGACTGCTGGGTGGGATTCTGCGGTGATTACCCGCAGGACAACCGCCTGTAAACTCTTTTGCTTTTGGGGATCCTGCCTGCAGGATTACGCGACTTGCGCCCTGGATGCGTGAATCAATGGGGCATCAATAACGAGATTGCCACACGCCCTAGCAACGTGAGGGTAGCGGCGGACAACGCGAGAGAGAGCCCCACCATCCACTTCAGCAGTTTCATCTCATCGTGAATACGCTGCACTGCGTCGTTTCGATCGTGTTTCGTTGCTAACGCAAGCTCTCGAATATCCTGCTTGGTCGCGAGTTCCCCGGTTCCCGACCTCAGCACATTGGCCAACGCGCTGGCCTGGGCCTCTGCCTGTGGTTCGGGTATGCCCGCCTCGCGCAGTGTCTTGACGTAGGCGAGGGTATCAAAAGTGACGGTGATGATGACGATCTCCGCTCGAATGACCAATACTACCGCATCCAACCGCGCCGCCGCCCACCGCCTCTCCACGATCGAACGCGCCGATCGCATCGTCGTCCTGGACGAAGGGCATCGTCGAGGTGGGCTGCCGCCCGATTGGCGCAGGCTGGCTACTACGCCGCCCGGTGTCGCCTGCAGTTTCGGGAGCGGGAGGGGGCGTAAAGGCCCTGCCTTATAAATTCCTATATCGACGATCAAAGTCGCTCTTCCGCGCCGTGTGTGGATGATAGCCGACCAGCCGCTTAACAACCCCCGAGGGCCGCCCGTAACCGTAGTAACCCCCGGTCGTAAGCACCCCACTGCGGTTTTGCGGCCCCCCTCAATCGGCGCTTCTTCGCCAAGCCACCACTGCGCCCCCTATGCAGGGGGCGTACAGGCGCTACAATACGAACCTGGACTGTGTGGGCCTTTCTCAAGGGCGCGGCTGTCGTGTTTGGCTGTCTGCCGTTGTCTGCGGGGAGTCTTGCGAGCGGTCGCGGTCGATGTTCCTGTCACACTTATCGGGGTTGCTGACTTTTATCCATGATCAATCTGCCAAGCCTATCTGATATGAATGATAACGCTAGCGCTTTTTTGCAAGTCATGACCAATCTTCTGCATGACCTAAGCGATCAAGCCGCTGCCCTTTGGCTTTCCCTGACCCAACGGTTGTCTGACGCGGGTGGGGCGGTGAGTGCCTGGCCCTCGGGGGCTGACCTCCTCAATACGCTGGATCACGCCTTTAGCATCAATCGGGTGATCGCGTTCGCGCTCATCTTGATCGCCATCATGCTCGGCCTGCAGCTCTTGCAGTCGCGCCGCCAGCGCCAATCGCTTGAGAATATCGAACGCGCCTATCTGTTCGTGAATGTTGCGACCGAAACCAGCCTTACCCTCACCCCGCGCTCGCTTACCATCGACGCAGCCATCCTGAACCACGGCAAGACCCCAGCGGAAATCATCCGCATTCGCGGCTACGCCAGCATCATGAAAAACGTACCCAAAAAGCTCATGAACTATGAATGGAGCGAACACCCACTACCGCCAGGTCACAGCCTGGCCATGGGCGGAACCTATGCGCTCGAGCCCTTCACCCAAGACATCACCGACGTAGAACATTCCGAGATCCATCTGCAAGAGATTACGCTGTATTATGTCGGCCTCGTAGAGTACCGCGACATCTTTGGCGTACAGCGCGAGACCGGCTTTTGTTGGTACTACGACACCCGCACCGAGAAATTTGCCATCACCCCCAAGTGCCGCCTGAACAAACGCACCTAAAGCGGCGTACAACCACCGCAAGGCCGGCGGCTCTTACGCGGCCTTTCCGAACGGTTCCGGAGGATGCGTGGAAGATCGCGCCGACACGACCACCATTGAGGAACAGCAGGTCATCAACCACCGTGGCATCGCGGCCCTGTTGGCCCATGCCCGGCAGCTTCTGAAACTAACCGAGCAGATCAAGGGCATCGTACCCGCACGGCTCGGCCCACACTGCCGCGTTGCAAACGTGCGCAACGCAACCCTCGTGCTACAAGCCGACACGCCGGCCTGGGCCTCACTGTTGCGACTTCACGGCCCAGCTATCCTGGCACATCTACAAGGCAACGGCTGGCCACTGCTCACCAAAACCAAGTTTTTGATTGGCTCACCGACCGAAGAGCCCGCCCCCGCCCCGCGCCCAGCGACACTCAGCCAAAACGCCCTCGAACTGCTCCAAAGAGAGGCAAAAACCTGCCCGGACGCAGAACTCCGCGCCGCCTGGGCAAGGCTCGCCCGTCACCGAACCAGTAATCCTTAGCCGTAACGGTTCACCCCCAGTGGGAAAAGGTCGGGGGGGAGGGAAAGTATTGAAAGGCTTAAAGTCCTCTCAGAACTTCCCCCCTTCTGGGGGAGGTAGAGCGGGAGTCACATAAAACGATGGCAGGTAAAAAGTAAAAACCCCTCCCCAATTC
>CAIRSR010000196.1 GCA_903881315.1 uncultured Thiotrichales bacterium
GTGGAGGGGGGCTCCGAAGGTGTGGGGTGGTTAGTCAATCATTTTTATGCCGCCCTTGCTATATCTCTGAAGAAAACAAAATCCCACCCGGCAAGGTAAGGGGCTTTGGTTTGGTTCGTGCTGCGGGACGCAAGCCTCTTGGCCTTGTCTTGACGCTGCCAATTCTTCAAGGCCGAGAAGGCAATGAGCGCAGTCGCCACGGTGGCGAGCGCTTTAATGACCTCCAGCCAATTGACGCCAGTGATTGCGTCACAGAACCACGCCAAGACATCGCACCTCAGCAAAACGGACGAAAAGGCTCTAGGTCGCTAACAACCAACAGCCAACGACCGAGACACTCACCCCGATCCAGCGGAGCAACGCATCCTGCTGCCTTGATTGGCAGAGAACCTTGGCGATGCCAATCCCCACCAGGTGTAACATTGCCGTCGCAAGGACAAAACCAAGCCCATACAGTAGCGGAGAAACAGTGACGCCCATCTCGGCACCGTGGGCGTGGCCATGAAAGAGGGCGAAAAGACCCGTGACGCCGATAGCAATCACCAGATTGGGTTGCCAGGACACCGCAAGAATCAAGCCAAAAATAGCCACTGACAGAGCGATGCCGATCTCTGCGTGAGGTAGCGGCAGGTGCGCCATTCCGACTGCTCCACCAACTACCATCATCGCGACAAAGGCAAGCGGGGCGAGCCAAGTAACCCGCCCGCCAATGCGACCTGACCAGATACCAACCGATAGCATGACGAGCAGGTGGTCGATGCCAGAAAACGGGTGGGTGAATCCCGCATCGAACCCGCCACCGTATAGTGCGGCCTGTCCGGTATGCGCCGCTACCCCCGCGCTGAATAACGCGATAGAGACAGCGGAGATTACGGCAACGCCGAATCGAATAGGGAGAAAGTTAAAAAAAGGGCCTCGCATTTTGCACCTCGGTCAGTTACTCAACATCTCGTTTATGGATTCGGTCGGCTACCTGATCTTCACCTGCACCAATTCTTCCCCTGCCGGATCCGTCACATGTACCGCACAGGCAATGCACGGGTCAAAACTATGGATGGTGCGCAAGATCTCGATCGGTTGTTTGGGGTTGGCCAACACATGATTGTCCTGCAAAGCCGCTTCGTAGGCACCCGGTTGACCCGTCGCATCACGCGGGCCAGCGTTCCAGGTGCTCGGCACGACCGCCTGATAATTGGCAATGCGCCCGTCCTGGATCACAATCCAATGGGCCAGGCCACCGCGTGGCGCTTCCATAAAACCAACGCCTCGCGCTTGCTTTGGCCAGGTCGACGGATCCCACTGCGTGGCATTGAAGGTCTTGAGGTCGCCCGCCTTGATGTTGGCCATGAGGGCGTCAAACCAGCCCTGCATCTCATCGGCCAAGAGTTTGGTCTCCAGGGTGCGAGCGGCGGTACGACCCAGCGTAGAAAACAGCGCATCGACGCCAACCCCCAGGGTCTTTAGCGTACCGTTGACCAGATCCTTGGTGGCCTCATGACCCTTTGCATAGAGCATCAGAACCCGGGCGAGCGGCCCTACCTCCATGGAGGTTCCCTTCCAACGCGGGCTTTTCAGCCAAGAATATTTAGCATCCACGTCCAGATGCTCA
>CAIRSR010000197.1 GCA_903881315.1 uncultured Thiotrichales bacterium
TGATTTTTTCGAGGTGTAACAAGTGTAACAGGTGTGACATCGTTGATTATAAAGGAGAAAACTGTTACACCAAAGGAACCGTCAGGTGTGACAGGTGTGACATCGTTGAATACAAAAGAGAAAATGGTAGAACTACGGGGGAGGGGGCCCCCCCTGTGGACGCCAAGAGGAGGCATCTAGTTCACTCTCCCCCCAACCCGCTGGTCTGTATCAGGTACACCCTTACTCTGCGGTGGCCAATCCTCATTACCAGTGAACTCTTTCCCCCGCTTCTCTCGCCCAACACGCCCTCTTTCCTCAGCACGGCCAACGCTGGCGCGAAGTCAAAACCTTTCAACGCCTCGCGCATTCCGTCACAGGTAAACAGGTACTCACGGATCACATAGTCGGGGGAACTGTGCCCCCAATCCTCCTGATCACGTACCGCCAGATCGGATCGGTCATCCCCCTTTGGGAAGCCCCTGGTGTCGGGGGTACTGCGCCACCAGCCCGCCCTGTCTCGCACCTCGGCGCTGCCATCCACGTTTGAGAAACGCGAATCACCATGCCGATCAATGAACCTCTCCACTTGTTCGCAAATGCGCCGCCGTTCGTCATTCATTCCGCTGCCTCGCTCCTCCCTCCATCTGTGGAAGCACGTTAGCGCGGCTTCTGTTGCAGCACCCTTCCCCCAGCCCGTGATCCCGTACTGCGTTGCCAGTTCACCCGCTAGCGCCACAACGGCGAAACGTGAAGCCGCCCGCTTCTCTTGGCCCTCGCCGTCCACCAAAAAATTGGGTAGCGCTTTAAGCTTCGCCAACCTCTCGCCAAAATTAGTATCGTCTTGGGTGAGTTTTTCCAGGAATCTCCTCAATGGGTGCCCGTAGTGAGTGCTTGCCCCCTTCTTTATTGCGTCAGCGAAAGTGGCACCATTCATCATATTGTGCAGATTGTCGAAGGCCCCGTATTGCTGCCTGGCGGGAATGTCCAATAATCGGATGCTTTGCCCTGCTTTTGCTTTGAATCCACCAGCCTCCATTGAGGTGGCTACCGTTCGCTCCCCGCTTGAAATCACGAAACACCGCCACCGCGTAAGGCTTCGCGCCGTCCCCGTTCGTGATGCCCGTTGTTTCCCAACACCATTGCCGATAGCGTAGATGATTTTACCTATCTCTCGCGGTTCGCATTCGCTGATTTCATCAAGGGCAAGGAGTCCGTCATTGAACAATGCCGCCGCGCCCTCCATTCCGTTCGCGGTTGCGTTCCAACTACGGCGATAGGATGCACCACCGCATACGCTACGCGCCGCATCTATGATTGTTGTTTTACCACTGCTGGAATCTCCTACTAGGTGAATGCCGCCGCTCTCGGCATGGCACCGCTCAAGCAATGGCCCCGCAAACGCGCACGAGATTGTAAACGCCATAATCGGATTACCAACTGCTAGCGCTGCAACCTCCTTCTGCCATCCTTCCAACGTGCCGCCAAGGGTGTATTCGTCAATGCCGCGCTCACCGTTTTGGAATATGACATCACTAGTACCTGGCCCTATAACCGTATCAGGCAACACAAAGGAGTCCCCACACCAACCAACCTGCATGGCGGCTCGTACTCTGCGGTTCGGCGTATTCTGCTGGAAGTATTTTTCCAAGTGTAGCCGTGCATTCCTGTCGGGTGTAATCTCTACGCCCATTGCCAACAGTTCAGCCCTGACTTCATTGCCTAGCCCTGCAAGTAACTCCATTGGCATGGCCCACTTCCGCCAACGTCCGTTGGCGTTCCTGAACCTCAGCATCCGCCCGAAGTTATTCTCGGCTCCATCGTGGGTGATTGCGTCAATGTATAGCGGTGAGCATATCCAGGTATTTACCTGCGTTATTACTTCACCCTTTTGGGCGTAGGAAAACCAATAAACTCCTGGCTTCCATTTTTTTCCGCCCTCATCAACCCAATCATCGAATACCTTGAAGCATGGCCGCTCCTCAATTTCCGGTATAAGCCCCCCTGCTGGAATATCGCTATGGCCCTCCGATCTGCGTCCGGTGTAAACATCCTTGCAACCGGCAATTGCCTTGGCGATAGTCATTTGCCCGTAGGTGCGCCCGTCGGCAGAGTGTTTCTCGTCCCATTTATCACGCATCAATTCAGAATTGCGGAATATCCTATCCATGCGGGTTGCATCCCTCGCAGTCCAAAACGCCAATATATTGCAAAGGGATAAATCGTTCGCGCTAGCATCCTCCCCCCCTCTGCCGCTATACAATTCCTCAAAACGGGCACTCTGCTTGCTGCACCGGATATCTGCCAATAGCTCGGTATCGGATAGGTGGCGTGGTGGTGGTACTGCTGCGTCCACAGGAGGGGAAGAGGGTGCCTTGTCGTTTTCCTTTCCGAAAACCTTGGCATATACGGCGGCCAATTCTGCGGTGCATTCTGAAACGCTGCGGTGTTCGCTGAATACGCGGCCTGTAAGGGTGAGGTAACGGGAATCGTCGTACATCTCAACGCCTCCCTTTCTCCTCCCCCCCTGTGGAAGCTGTCCTTTCAACCAGCACCGCAACCCTTCGCCGCTCGGTGATACCTCCCAGTAGCTCGGCACTGCGTCAACGATTTCCCGTGCCCAAGGTGCTAAGCCCCCATCTGGTCGAAGGCAGTGATCAAGGTCAATGCCTGCAAAGTCGTCGTCTTTAGTGAGAACGAAACCGATACCGCCCCATTTGCCCGATTGGTAGGCTTGTGTGGCCGCGTCGTATGTCGTCCATGTAGAAGGGTCGTTTACCTTCGCGGCCTCTCCGTTGGCCTGTAAGGGTGGTTTTGTCCGCTTTCCGCCACGCTCGGAATACCGCCATAGCACCCACTGAGGGATGGCTTTCAGCTCGGGGGGGATGTTTTCTGGGCGTAACGCATTAGGGGTGGCGCACGTAGAAGCGCCCCCAGTGGTAGGGGTGGTGGTCATGATCTGGCGTCCTTGCGGGGTGTTAGCCTGAAATGGCGTACCACGTTGTCGGTGTCAACGATCAAGGCGAACGGCATCACGCACGCGGGTAGGTGGTCGTCGATGACGGCGTAGTAGATCTGAGAGAAGGTTGGGATGGGGGCGTTGTACCTACCGACAAGAGAGGGGTAGGGCAGTTTCCACAGAGAGTTAGGGGGTGATTGCGTTGTTTTCAGCCGGAAATGACGTACCACGGCGTCAACGTCATCGACGATCCAGCGGTTCCCTTCCTGGTGCGCTCGGATGTGCCCTTTGGCGATGGCCTTGAGGATTTGGCGGTGCGTTGGGGGTGCGTCGTACCCTTCGCCGAGTAGGGAAGGTAAGTGCTGCAAGGGAGAGGCGGTCATCGTAGGCCCCCTTGCGCGTTTGCTGTGTTGGTTTGTCGTGCAAACCAGGCATCAAGCTCGGCCACGTTCCAACCAATAGCCCTACGTCCGAATCGGATCGGCTGCGGAAAGTTGGGGATTAGTCGGGCATTGCGCCGCAAGGTGTCGCGGTGGACACCGTAACGGGCTGCGGCTTGATCTTGGCGAAGGTACTGCTGTGTTGCGGTTAAATCGTTGTTTGCGCTATTATTCGACATCGATATGTCCTCATCGACGCCAGACGTGCAGCATGTTTCTATTGTGTTTTGACTGTAAAAAAACCCTTCTTTGTACTACGAAAAAAAGGTATTTTTAGTGAAACCTTTTTTGTGAAGAAAGTTTTAATAAAAACTTTTTGACAAAAAAACTTTACAAGGTCAAAATAGAAAACGTAGTGCAATCTGGTGACGATAAAAAAACCGCCTATCACCCCCCCTCATTTGTGGGCTACGTGATGGTCGATATGCCTACTAAAACCCCTCAATCGTGCGCCACCGCCTGCAAGCAATAGGCACGATTGAAGGAATAAATTACAAGAGGCTGTCTCGGGAAACTGGGACGGCCTTCTTGCTGTGCTGCGTAGCACGGTTACATTGTGCGGGGTAATGCAAGGCGCTGTCAAGGTCAATGACACTTAATACAACGCATTACCGCGACTAAAACATCCCATGGCTTCCACAGGAGGGGGGATTAGGTGGAACCCATCCTACCAAGCGCCTCCTATCTACGTGGCGAAAAACGGCCATTCTGTGCGCCCTGGAGGGGGGATTAGGCGTCGAGCGGGTTATGGCGTGGCCTCTTTCTCGTATTTTTCAAGCGCCACCGCCACCAATTCGCCGTAAGCAAGATTAGTCTGTTGGGCTAGTCTGCGTAAGCGCTCGTGGGCTTCCGGTGGCATGTTGATCGTCTGTACGCGGTAACCCCGCTCGCGTAGCCTCTGCCTATATTCGAGTACGCGCTGCTTTGCTGGTGCGCTCATGGTTAGCCTGTCCAATTCTTCTAGGTTGTCTGCCCAACGTGGGCCTTCACCGCCAAAGCGGTCGGGATTCTCGGCTACTAGCTTATCCAGCGCCGCTAGTGCCCGTTGTACCCGTGGAAGGTCAACCACTTTCTTTTTCATGCCACCAGCCGTTTAACTTGGGTTGCCGCGAACACCTTACCGTTCCGTGCCCTGATTCCGCGCTCGTCTAGCCGCTTGGCGATGGCTGCCAAGGAAAGCTCGCTGTCGCGTAGCTCTTTCGCTTGCCTGATTACATCTTGCTCTATCGGGTCTGCGACCAGTTCACCATCCACCAGTTGATACCCGTAGGGGGCATGACCGCCGATATATTCCCCTTGGGCCTGCTTGTGTTTCATGGCGTCACGGGTGCGTTCGCCGATGGTTTCCCGCTCCCACTGCGACACGCTGGCAAGGATATTGAGTACCAACCGCCCCGCTGCTGATCGGGTGTCTATCTGCTCTGACACGCTAAGTAGCGCCGCCTTGCCTGGCGCGAAGTAGGTTTCAATCAGCGCCCCCAAGTCCACCACGCTACGGGTCAGTCGGTCTAGTTTTACCACCAGTAGCGCATCCGCCTTGCCTGTCTTGAGCATGGTCAGCGCCCTTTGAAGTCCTGGACGCTCCAAGGTCTTGGCGCTCTCTCCTGCGTCGATCACCACTTCCACAAGAGAGAGGTCGTACAGGCTGGCGTAGGCTTTGGCCTTGTCCTGTTGCGCCTCAAGGGACACACCCGCATCCGCTTGTTTGTCCGTGGACACTCTCAGGTAGGCAACGGTTCTGGTTGGCATAGCGCACCTCTTGGTAACTTGAAACAAGTATAACGAACATTGTTTTCACGTTACAAGCCTTTTTGTAACGGCGGGTTCCCGCTGTTACAAAAAACCACGAGAAGCTTGTTATTCCCTGTTGTCCACAGAGAGAGGGGGGTGACCCTGTGGGTATCCGCCCAAGGGGTAAAGCCCCATTGGTGCGGCTCGGGTAGGTCAGTCCGTGAGCATCCCGTAGAAAGGCAAGGTGGCCCTGTAGTGTCGCGCTACGGTTGGGGGTTCGCTTTGGGTGTCGCTCGTCCTGTAGTGTCGCGTACTGGGGATCTGTGGTGGTGGTGGTTGGCACCAACCGACAACCAACTATCACCAACTTTTTGGTTTTAGTTGGCCCCACCAAAACCAACCACCAACCAGCACGAAAGACTTACCAGGTCGTGATAGTTAGCGTTGGCGGATCGATTTAGTTGGTAGCTGGTTGGTAGCATAGTTGGCCCAACTACCTACCAACGGTTGTCACCTGCATGTATACCCTGCGACAAGCTGCTACCGCTACCGGCAAGACTAAACAGGCCATCACGAAAGCCGTCCAAGCTGGCAAACTATCCGCCAGCAAAGACACCCATGGGTGTTGGTTGTTAGACCCCGCCGAAGTCCACCGCGTCTATCCACCAGTCACAACACCGCTCAAGGAAGAACCAACAAACACGGATTCTGAGATAGCGCTACGGGAACGCCTGGCGGCCAAGGACGAACTGATCGCCACCCAAGCCACCACAATCGAAAGCCTGGAAAACGTGATAAGCGACCTCATGGCGCGACTAGACCAAGAGGCTACTGATCGCCGCCGCGCCTACGCGCAGTTGACAGGGCTGCTCACTGACCAAAGAAAGCCCGTTGAGAAGAAAAGGTGGTGGCTGTGGTAGGTAGCACTGGTTGGATAATCAGCGCTCTATAACGCTTTACGTATAACGGATACCGTTGTAGTATCCAACTCATGATTAAGTCGTTTCGCTGCAAAGACACTAAGGCCCTGTACGAAGGTGGCGATCCCAAGAAGTTCGGGGGGTTCAAGGCTCAGGCCCAGCGCAAACTGGAAATGTTGGATGCTGCCCGCGTCATTGAGGATTTGTACTTGCCGCATGGCAATCGAACGAAAAAGATGGCTGGCGATCGGGAAGGGCAGTGGAGCACTCGGATTAACGACCAGTGGCGCGTATGTTTTCGTTTCGAAGACGGATGCGCCTACGACGTTGAGATTATTGATTACCACTGAGGATTTAGCGTCGTGCTAACGAATAACATGCGTCCGATCCATCCTGGAGAGATTCTGCGGGAGGAGTTTTTGGCACCTACTGAGATGAGCGTGAGCGCGTTAGCCATGGCGCTTCGCGTTCCTGCGCCGCGCATCAATGACATCGTACGCGAGAAGCGTGCCATCACGCCAGACACCGCATTGCGTCTGGCTCGTTACTACAGTACCACACCTGAGTTCTGGTTGAACTTACAGATCGCTTACGAGTTGCGCTTGGCCAGAAAGAAATCCTTCACAGACATTGAACGGGATGTTTGTCCTCGAAGTGGTACAGAAAGCGCGACGACTCCACAACCGGTATCATGACCACAGGGGGGGGTAGGGCGTAACATTCCGCGCCTAATTCACCCCACGTTCAATACTGGGAGATAGAAGAGGGAGGCTTTGTAAGCCCCGCTATGCCGTCTATTTGCCGTGTTCAGACAAACCGCAACCCAACTACTACCAGCCGATTAAAACCGCTCTGGCGGTTATAGTAGATCCGAAAAACTCAGGACACGGCCAGAGTCCGGTTATCTTCCTCAAGAATGGCTACCCGCGCTTGGCGCGTTATCTTCTCGCGTATATCGTCATCCTCGCGCAGAATGCTAGGAGTCGTTTGTTGCTTGAACACTGGCCCCGCCAATCTTTGCGCCGCAATGTCTACCGCCCGATCATCCATGAGTAGATCGCCAACAACCACCTCAAGCGGTTTGGGTGCGACTGTCTCAGGGTTCCCGATCAAGTATCGCGCCAACCATTCCCGCGCTTTCGGTTCCCCATTGATGGCGTCACTAACCGCCCGTTCGCATATCTGACCCCACTTGTCCAGGTCACAAGCACCCATGAGTGCTTTTAGATAGCCCTCTTCTGTCTGCCGCTTTGGGCGACCAGGCCCACCAGGGTTTCCAATCTGGAATAAATGCCCGCTTGTCTTGACCATGGTTTCCACCCCCGTCTAAACGATATTGCATCATACCCTATGCCAGGGTACTACCGCGCCATTATCTCGGCTTGTAGGGCATCCTAGGCGCTCCTAGCCCTATCCTACGGCTTCTCAATCGTCCGTTTCTTCTTGACTACGATCGCGGGTGCGGGTTTGGCGGATCTGGGTACAACCTGATCGGGTTTCTGTTTCGCTGCCGCCAACGCCAATCTAGCCGCCTTCTTGCGGGCTTCCTGTTCCGCCTTGGCTGCGCTCTGTTTCGCCTCCCAAGCCTTCTTCTTCTCTTCCTTCTTCGCCGCCCGTGCCGCTTCCTGTTCTGCCTTGGCCTTCTCTGTGGCTTGTTGCTTTTCCATGATTTTCTGCTTATACAGTGCGGCCTTCTTCGCGTTCATTGCGATCGTCCGATCCGCTAGCTCCTGCCGCGCCGTCTCTTGTGCCTCTGGTGAAACCTCACCCGATGTAGTTCCGTTCATGTCATAGCGTGGCCCCCCCTTCGCTAATGTCTTGAGATACCGTGCGCTGCCGCAATGCCTGCCCAACGCACGCTTGATCACCGCGTCCGGTACGTTGGGATAGGCTGCCTTCAAGTCCTCTTTGATCCCTACCTTGAGCGGCTTACCCTGGAATCGTTCGGCAAGCATTGCCATCACAACTTTTGCTTGAGTTGCGATTGAGTCCGGTTGTGGTGGTGGTTGTGCCTCATTCATTCCGCTGCCTCGCGGTGGTTGTAGTAATCCACCTTCTCCCTCCTATCTCCCAGCCTTTGATCGTCAATGCTCGGGAGATAGGAGAGAGAAGGTGCTCAATGTACGCCACGGCCATCAATCCGCCCGTCATTCAACCCAACACCCTACCAGCCGATCCATGCGCTGCACCACCCTAGGGCATTCTTCCCACATAAGGAAAGCCAACGCTCCGCATTTAAGCGTTTTCCTTATCCACCCCGCCGCGCCCTTGTAACACATCGGGGAACGGGTGCGGTATCTCTTGGCTTCCACAGGAGGGGAGGGGGAGGTGTAACCGGCTGCTGTGGTGTAACAGAGGTAACAGGCAACCCAGCGATCCGCTCCTCCTCTTCCCGTGTGAATCCGCCGTCAAACTCAAGGATAGCGGCTCGTTCTGCTGTGTCTTCCCCCCGTAGTTCTACCATTTTCTCTTTTGTATTCAACGATGTCACACCTGTCACACCTGACGGTTCCTTTGGTGTAACAGTTTTCTCCTTTATAATCAACGATGTCACACCTGTTACACTTGTTACACCTCGAAAAAATCA
>CAIRSR010000198.1 GCA_903881315.1 uncultured Thiotrichales bacterium
CTTGTACCTCTTTGTATTTTAGCTAACTCTCTAGCGGCGAGATCTCTTACTTGGTTGCATCGTAGCCATAGCCATAGCCATAGCCATAGCCATAGTATCTACCGTATCCGTATCCATATCGGTAACCGTACCTCCCCGTCATCGGCGTGTCATTGAAGATCACGCCACGAACCCTTGCCCCGTCCTGTTTGAGGCGTCGGTAGGAATGGTCGATTTCACGCATACTATGTCGAGCGCAGCGCACAACTAGGAAAAGGATGCCGACACAGCGCGAAATGATACAAGCGTCCGCCACAGCAAGAACTGGTGGGGTATCAATGATAACCACATCGTAGCGCCCAGAAACCTCCTTAACGACCTGCTCAAACCGCTCGCTCATCAGGATCTCCGCCGGATTGGGAGGCACTGCGCCCGACGGCATAACATCAAATTTCTCTATTCCTGTGTGGTGAATGGCAGCTTCAATGGAGATCTCCCCACTGACGAGCCTAGACAGGCCATCTGTACGTGCTAACGAAAAGTATTCGTGCAAATAGCCCTTGCGCATATCCGCATCAATCAGCAGCACCCGCTTACCTGCTTCAGCAAGAGAAACAGCAAGATTCACCGAGACGAACGTCTTCCCCACGGCAATACTAGGCCCAGTGAGTCCCACGACGTTATTCGGGGACTCCATGAGGGAAAATTGCACACTGGTACGCAGACTACGAACACTCTCCGCAGCAACGTCCTTTGGAAAATCCCGCATCAACAAGATACGTTCCTGATACCGTCGCTTACCCTTGCTTTGCAACTTACCGGAATGAGGGATCGTTGCATAGACCGTCAGACCAAGAGCGCGCTCTACTTCATCTGGCTCTTCAACTACCTTGAAGAACGCACGACGCGCCATCACAAGCACAACGCCCGCAAACAAACCCAAGACTACCGAAGAGGCAAGGATCAGAGCCTTCTTGGGCTTGATTGGCACAACCGGTGTATCTGCCCTATCAACGATACGCACATTGCCAATCGTTCCCGCCTTGGCAACAGACAACTCCTGAACCTTGTTGAGGAGCAGCGTGTATACCTCATTGGCAACCTTTGCATCCCGTTCCAGATTAATGGCCTCAAGCTCCGTCCCCGGAAGGCGCTTGAGATTATCCATCAGTTTCTTCTTTTCTGCCTCCATCTGGGCCAATTTTTTACGAACAGCCAACAGAGCGGGAGAATCCCCAGTAAACCTCTGCTCCATTTCTGCCTTTTCGAAACCAAGTAGAGCGATCTGCTTTTCCACCTCAGCAGAAGACTGAACGTATGCTTGTGACGCAAAGCTAGTTCCCAAAGTAGCCGTATGGGATCGGTACGCGCTCAGGGCTGCTTCTGCGTTTCTTGCGTCCACGCGAACTCGCGGGAGTTCGCTATTCAGAAAGTCGAGCATTTTCTGCGCCTCTTCGGAACGACGCTCCACATTCTGGCGCAGATAGTTATCTGCCAATGCATTGACCACTTCTGCCGTATGCTTGGGATCAGACCCTTCAAGGGTCAACGCCAAGATACCGGTCTTTCTTCCCTTTTCTAAGATGCTCAGGCTTTTCTGCAAACCCACAGTCGCGAGTATGCGCGATTGCTTGATGAGCACGAACTCAGTACTGGGACGCGCTATCAGCCGACTCACAAAGAGAGCAATGCCATGACCTGTTGCCGCCTGCCCTTCCCGGCCACTGAACAACGTATTACCCTCTTTATCACTAACCCGGTAAGCCCCCTCACCCAGGGCAACCAAAGTCAGCTCCTTGTTGTACAGCTCATCGGGGACTGCCAGGGTATCCACACGGATAACCTCCCCGCCCCACGCATATGAAACAAAACCATACGGGGGGTTGGCAGGTAATACGCCTTTATAGCGACGCGCCATTGCCCACCCGATCAGCGGGAAAGTACGTGGCTCTGCAATAATATCAAGCCTGAGCTGATCGACCACCGCGCCCGCGACAGCCCGCGACTTCAAGATCTCAATCTCAGACTCTGCTGTATTGTTCCCGCCGAATAGATCCGATAGCGCCCCCATGCCCTTCATGGCACTATCCCGCGCTTCTATCTGCACCATCGCGTCCACGCTGTACACTGGTGTCGCGGTATAGACATAGACAACACTGAGGGCGAGGGCCGTCAGCACAGCACCGAGGATGAACCACCGCGCCTGGGCAAGTACCCCTAAGATCAAGACTAAATCGACTTCCCCCGCTTCTCCAGCAGAAGACACACCACTTTGCCGCTCAGCCGAAGGCAACGGTTTCTCCGAATTCATGCTGTTAGATACCTTTCCAGTGATAAGACCCTAGTGGGTGGCGTAGTAATTTGTCAAAGCAAGGGTCGATACGAGGGGGAGAATCTGACTGACAACGCGGTTCCAGCGCGTGATATCGGAGGTGGCCACATACACCACGTCCAAAGGCTTCAGCGCAAATCGCGTGGAAAGCAACAACGCACCAGGATTTGAGAGATCGAGGTGGTAAACCAGCGGCGCAGTTGGATTCTCACTCACGCCACGAATCACAAAGACCCGTTTAGCATCTGAAGTCTCTTGGTTCAGACCACCAGCCAGATTGATGGCCTCCGCCAAATCCATACGACCTTCATTCATGCGCACCACGTTAGAACCGGCAACACCACCCTTCACCTCCCCCATGACGTAGACACGGCTATCATTGCGGTTCGGAACATTCACAATGTCGCCATCTTGCAGCAGACAATTCTGCGAGATGTCACCATTCTTAAATAGGGCAGTAAGATTAATGGGACAACTCTGTTTACCTCGAATGAGCCGCGCACGAAAGGCATCCGCCTCGGGAGTAAAACCCTGCGCACGGGCAATAGCATCTACGACACTAATCGGGGCATCCGTGACTGCAATCGCTCCTGGCGTCTTTATCTCGCCGGTCACGTATACCTTCTTGCTGCGATACGCGACAACGTGGACATCCAGTTGTGGATTAAGAATATGCTGCGCCAACGTGCGCGTCAGCGCGGAACGAATCTCCTCCAGCGTATGCCCTGCGACCAGCACCTCGCCCACATAAGGAAAGAAGATCGTTCCTCGACTGCTCACCGCATGACCATTGGCATCCGAGGGCACTACCTGGGGGACAGTCATCCCTAAGGGGGAAATAGCCGTCATCATGGCAGCATTCGCCGCGCCGCTTGGTGAAGTAAGCTCAGGATGATCCCACACAGTAAAGCTCAAGACATCCTGCGGGCCGACCCGGTACTCCCCGCTCTCTGCCGCTTTACGACACAACTCGTTGTCATCCCCAGGCCGCGAGCGACTGACCTGCTCTCGCTCCTGCGAGACCACCAGATTTGCATCAATGGTGGTCACAAAGGCCGGAGCAACAGCATTATCGTCGCGCGTTAACCCTAAGGCCACCTCTAGGAGGCTGTTATTCTTGACCTGCAAGCCGTTATCGTGCGCCTCGTAGGCGAGATGACTATCAGGAATGTACAGACCAGGGGAATAGGCACACCCCCCCAGTAACAGCGTGGAGAAGATAGTAATCAGGAGCTTAGGGATTCTCACCACAGTCTTGTCTTCCAATCGTTGACGCTACCCTCGATAAGCGCTAGCGCAGCTTCGAAGGCCTCACGGGGTTTGCGATAGGGATCCGGAATTTCGGCGTTCCGCCAGCGACCGAGCATATGAACCTTGCCACGCGCAACAGGACTCATGTGTTCTATCTCTCGCTGCTGCCAAGCCTCCATTACTAGAATAAGGTCAGAGTGCATCAGTAGATCAACGGAAAACTGCCGCGCGCGATGGGGAGAGAGATCAACCCCCCGCACCGCCAAAAGCTCTTGAGCTACAGGATCCGCTGGAGAACCAATCATGGCCGCAAGCCCGGCACTTGAGACGACCACCCCTCCCTTCTGCACCACCGGATCACACCGCAGAAGGTACTCCGCCATGGGACTCCGGCAGATATTACCGACACAAACAACAACGATTTTCTTAAACATGTAGCATCAATGCCCCACTAGAGTCCGCTAAGAAGATCCATGCCCTCTCTCGGACGGCGAATACCCGCTCACCGCCTCGGACAAAATCTCCCGCACGAGCGTGGCATCACATACATCACAGGCCGCCTTCATCCTCTGCAGCAACGGCTCCAGCGACGACCACGCCAACCCCTCCTCCTCAGCCCGCAGGATACGTGTGTGCTCCGTCTTTGTGGCATCCGCCCCGATTAGCAGTTCTTCGTGAAGCTTCTCTCCCGGACGCAAACCGCTGTAACAAATCTCAACGTCCCCATCCGGGTTGGCCGCATCCCTTACCCTCAAACCGTGTAATCGTATCATATGTTGAGCCATATCCGCGATACGGATAGGTTCGCCCATATCGAGCAAAAAAACATCCCCCCCCTTCCCCATGGCACCTGCCTGCAGCACCAGTTGAGCAGCTTCCGGTATGGTCATAAAATAGCGGGTTACCTCCGGGTGAGTCACTGTCACCGGCCCTCCCCGCAAGATCTGTGCACGGAACAGCGGCACGACGGATCCCGAGGAATCTAGTACGTTACCGAATCGAACGATAATAAACTTGGTTTGTGCACCATCACGCGCCTGCCCCTGCAACACCAGCTCCGCCACACGCTTTGACGCACCCATCACATTGGTCGGGCGCACCGCCTTATCGGTAGAGATTAAAATGAACCAATCGACCTTAGCATTCCTCGCCGCAATGGCTGCCCGATAGGTGCCAAACACATTATTTCTTACGCCAGCAACCACATTCATCTCAACCATGGGCACATGCTTATAGGCTGCCGCATGATACACCGTCTGTATCTGGTATTCCGTCATTACCGTCTCAAGGAAATAACCGTCGAGCACCGAACCTAATAGCGGAACGATCTCGACAGAACCCTTGTACTGGGCAAATTCTCGATCGATCTTGTACAAGGCAAACTCAGACAGCTCGACCAAGACCAGCCGACGCGGTTTTAGCATCAGAACCTGCCTACAAAGTTCCGACCCAATCGACCCGCCGGCCCCAGTAACCATTACCGACTTATCCGTGATACAAAGTGACAGCAAACGCTCTTCTGGCACCACCGGGTCGCGCCTTAACAGATCCTCTATGTCGATTTCCCTTACATCGGCGAGCGACACCTTCCCTGATATAATACTCATCAGGCCTGGCAAGCTCTTGATATGAACCGACAGTTTTTCAAGCTCGGTAATTATCTGTCTGCGACGCCCCGTTGCCAACGATGGAATCGCAAGCAATATCAGAGAAATATTATATTTTGAAACCAACCCAGGAAGTTTTTCCGGTGAATAGATGGGTAGGCCGTTGATAACGGAACCCTGCAGACTAGCATCATCATCAACGAAAAAACAGGGACAATAACCTTCCCCCGCCTGCATCGCCCTGACCAATTGCACACCGGCACTCCCAGCACCGTACACTGCAACCAGCTGACATCCACCTTTTCTAAAAGAAGACTGAGAAAACAACATCCGTACAACGACTCGACTCCCTCCGACGAACAACAAACACAATAACCAGAAGATTATCATCGCCGAGTGCGACACGCCCCGCGCGAGAATCTGGACAATCACCTCGACCACACCCGAAGCAACAGAGACAGAGCAAAACACGAGAAACGCGAATCGGCTGCCGATATGATGGAGCACCGCCCGGTACAAACCACAGTAATAAAAGATCGGCACAAAAATGAGCGGTATCAAAAAAAACACCCACCGCACCTCTTCCAACCCCTGGAGGAAGAAGCTATTACGTCGCAACGCCAAAGCAAACCAAAAAGCCAACGGCAAGAAGACGCTATCGAGCGCCATAGCAACCGCTTGCTTCACACCTCTCGGCAACTGCACAAGTCTTCCAACCATGCGGGGTACACTCAATTGTCAGGTATCGGACAGATCATCCTTCCTAGGGTCACACAACACGCCACCCGTTACACGGAAATAGTTGGCACATTAACTCATGCGTCTAGAGACTCAAGAGCAGCCACCGCCCGGTCGAGATCACAATCCTTCTTGGCATAACAAAACCGCGCCAACCCGCGATCATCCCCATCTTGATAAAACGCTCCACCAGGAACACAGGCTACCCCGGTTTGGCGCAACAGGTGCATAGCGCGCTCTTTACCACTGTCTCCAGGCAATCGCGAGATGTCCGCAAGCACGTAATAGGCCCCTTGGGGCACATACGGCGTCAGCCCAACCTTTGATAGCGCAGCACAAATGCGGTCACGTTTTTTCTGATGGGTGTCGGATAGATCTCGGTAATATTCCGCACTTAGGGTATCCAAGCCCGCCGCCACCCCAATCTGCAACGGCGCAGGCGCACAAACATAGACCAGATCACTAAAATGCCCGATGGTCTCAGCGAAACGAGCATCACACAGGGCGTAACCAACCCTCCAGCCGGTAACACTAAATGTCTTGGACACGCCGCTGATGGTTATCGTACGCTCCGCCATACCGGGTAAGGTTGCTGGGCTGACGTGCGTCCGACCATCGTAGAGAAAGTGCTCGTAGATCTCGTCTGTGAACACAAACAGATCGTGGGCTTTGGCGAAATCAGCGATAACTTGCAGTTCCGTCAGGGTAAACACCTTACCGCAGGGATTGGCTGGTGTATTCACCAGGATACCGCGCGTCCGTCCGGTAACCGCCCGCTCTAGGTGAGCCGGATCGAAGCGCCAATCGGGAGCGAACAGGGAAACATAGACCGGAACCGCACCCGTAGCCACCAGGGTCGAAACATGATAGCCATAAAAGGGCTCGAACACGATGACCTCATCGCCTGGGTTCAGTAGCGCGAGACAAGCACAGTAAAACGCACCCGTAGCGCCAGCCGACACCACCACCTCTCGTTCTGGGTCAACTACTGGCCCACCGAAGCGCGCCACCTTGGCGGCAATAGCCTTGCGTAGTTCATCAAGACCGTCAAAGCGCGTATAGATGTTATACCCGTCACGCATGGCAGCAGCGGCCTTGGCCATGACCACCTCCGGCACCTCCGTGTCACACACACCCTGTGAAAGATTGACACCACCCACGCGATCACATTCGATGGACATTGAGCGAATATCGGATTGATGCACCCATTCGCGTCGATCACTCAAATACAAGGCCATCAGGCTTTACACTCCCGTCTTATTTGCCGTAGAAGGAACGCACCGTCTTGATGACGTAGTCGATTTCCACGTCGTCAATCTCCACATTCATGGGCAGCGAGCAGACCTCACGGGAGAGTGCCTCCGTCTCTGGAAAACCGCGATCGACTAGCTTGAGCGCAGCATGGCGATAGTATGGCTTACGAAACTGGGTGAGCACCTCTACGCCATTTTCCTTCATGTGATCTGAAAAAGCGCTGCCCTGTTTTGAACGCAAGGTGTAGTTCTGGTAGATATGGGTGCGTCTCGCGTCATCGTAGTGCGGCAGCAGCAGGTCGGGTAGATCGGACAATGCCTCGCGGTAGCGCTCGGCAATGCTCTGGCGACGCACGATCCAATCCGGCAACCGCTTCAACTTGACATCAAGAAAGGCCGCCTGCAGATTATCGAGCAGGCAGGTGTAACCGTGACCGTGGTATTCACCCGTTTGCCGATCCTCGCCGTTGTAGCGCATCCGCCGAGCAAAGCTCGCAACCTCCGGGTCGTTGGTCGTAATGGCTCCACCGTCCCCATAGCCACCCAGGATCTTGAATGGGTAAAAGCTCCAACAACCGGTTATCCCAAAAGAGCCCACCTTACGACCACGGAAATCGGCACCGAGACTTTGGCAAGCGTCCTCGACCACAATCAAGCCGAAGCGTACGGCAATCTCCATCACACGATCCATATCGCACGGCCAACCCGAGAGATGCACGGGCATGATCCCCTTGGTGCGCGGCGTAACGGCTCGCTCTGCGGCATCGGGATCGATATTAAAATCCGGCAGTACATCCACCAAGATAGGCGTCGCCCCAACATTCACGATGGCCGAGCAGCTCGCCACAAAGGTATGGGCCGGCACGATAACCTCATCACCAGGGCCGATACCTGCGGCCCGCAGCGACAGGTGGAGCGCATCGTAGCCGCTATTCAGCCCAACCGCATAGGTTGTCCCCACAAAGTTCGCAAGATTCTGTTCAAACGACCTAAGCTGCCCCCGATCAATCAGATCGCCTTTCTCCATCACGCTAAAGTAGGCTGCATCCAACTCCTCCTTGAGCGTCTTGTAGAGTCGTGCTGGGTCGACAAAACGCACCCTAGTGCCCATAGATCCTCTCTTGTAAGGTTTCTAGAATTCGTCTGATAATACCATCCGGGGAAAGACCGTGTACCTGCCGCAGATGATCCTGGCTCCCGATCGTCTCAGAAAAACCACTGCCAACCCCAATGCGGAGAACCCTTGCCCGCGCACCGGAGAGCCCCGCCACAACCTCCGCCACCGCACCACCAAGCCCCCCGCACGCAATATGCTCCTCTACGGTCACGATGAGGCCAACCTCTCGAGCCAGAGCAACGATAGCCGATTCATCCAATGGTTTGATGGTATGAATACTCGTCACAGAGGCAGCAACCCCTTGCTGCGCCAAAAGCTCCGCAGCCACCATCGCGTTACTCAGCATCCCGCCAACGGAAAGGATGGCAACATCAGCACCATCACAAAGCCGCAACGCCTTACCAAGAACAACGTGGGGCGCACCACGATGAACCACTGGCTCACCACCCCGCCCAAGCCGTAGATAAAAGGTGCCAGGTGTCTCACCGACAGCCCGGGTCAGCGCACCTGCCTCGACAGGATCCCCTGGCGCAACCACGGTTAGGCCAGGCAGGGATCGCATAATCGCTAAATCTTCGGTCGCATGGTGACTGATACCCAGCGCCCCATAGCAAAAACCACCACCGACGCTCACCACCTTGACATTGGCCGCGTGATAACACGCATCGTTACGAAGTTGTTCCAAACAACGTAACGTATTGAAATTGGCGATGGAATACGTAAAAACAATCCTCCCCTCGCGGGCCAAACCAACCGCAATACCAGCCATGTTTTGCTCGGCCACGCCGACATTAAGGAACTGCTTGGGATAGGCTGCTGCGAAGGGAGTCAGTACACCGAACCCCAAATCGCCCGTCAGGAGCATGACCCGTGGGTCTTCCGCAGCAAGCTCAGACAGTGCTCGGGTGAAGGCATCACGCACGGGCAGCCTCCTCCAATTCCCGAAGAGCCGCCGCAAATTCCTCGCCCTGTGGGGTACGGTAGTGCCACAGCACTGAATTCTCCATGAAGGAAACCCCTTTACCCTTGGTCGTATGCGCGATCACGCAGGTGGGCCGACCATTCGGTACTGGCGTTACATCAAGCGCAGCAACAAGAGCCGCGTGATCGTGACCATCTACCTCGATCACATTCCAGTTAAAAACCCGCCACTTATCAGCAAAAGGCTCAAGGGCTAAGGTTTCAGCCACCGACGCCAGACTTTGGATCTTATTGTAGTCAACAATCGCCACGAGGTTGCTGAGACGATGATGGGCACCAAACAAGACGGCCTCCCAATTAGATCCTTCATCACACTCGCCGTCACTCAGGATGGTAAACACCCGATGCTGAGCACCATCTTGGCGGGCGGCATAGGCCATACCCGCTGCAATTGGCAACCCATGACCAAGCGAACCCGTAGAGACCTCAACACCAGGAACATCGTGGGAGATGTGTCCGCAAAAGACGCTGCCATTACGGCAATAAGATTCAAGCAGACGTGGGTCAAAATAACCTGTGGCAGCTAACGCAGCATAGACCACAGCCCCAGCATGGCCCTTGCTCAGGATAAACCGATCACGATCTCGCCAGGTCGGATGATCAGGGCGCTTGGCCAGTATGCGTCCGTACAACACCGCCACAACATCAGCCATAGAAAACATGGATCCGATATGCGACGTTTTAGCGCGGTTCACCATGTGGAGGGCATCAAGCCGGATGCGATGGGCAAGCGCTTGGGTATCCATTTTTTCCTGTATCGTATTAATCTATCGAAGTGCTGAAGGTTTGGCTGATCTACGCCCCGCGTAACTCTTTGACGGCTTGACTACCCGGCCTGCTAATAGCAAGTAGCGTAAGCCAGAGGATCTTAAGATCCGTGAGCAATGTTCGCTCCCGCACGTACTTGAGTTGTAGCAGTAACTTCTTGGGCCGAATCAGTTCAAAATAGGCCCGATCCGGATCTTCTGCCCCGGCCAACACCGCCTCCTCATCACAGTTCCAGATAGAAGCCCAATCGGTAATCCCCGGTCGCACCGATAGAATAACCTTCTCTTCCTCTGTATAGAGGTCGGTAAATTTTTTTACCTCTGGTCGCGGCCCAACCAGACTCATATCACCCACGAGCACATTGATAAGCTGCGGAAGCTCGTCGAGCTTTTTGGCGCGAACTAACGCGCCAACCCGAGTGATACGGGGATCGCCCTGCGCCGTAGAAGACGCCCCCAGCCTCTCCGCATCAACAACCATAGAGCGAAACTTGAAAATGCGAAAGGGCTGCCCCCACAGACCCGTACGCGCACCCCGATAAAACACCGGCCCACCATCCTCAATCTTGATGGCCAGTATGACAACCAAAAGAACCGGGGACAGTACCACGAGACCCGCAGCAGAAACAATAACGTCGAGTATACGTTTCATGGCCATACATCTGTTTGCAACCCAATTTGCTCTATCTTTAAGCGCCTGACCACAGAACCCTGAACCAACAAGGCCAACCACGCACGACAATCCGGAACCGCCAAGATGCAATGATACGCAGATCAGCGCGACAATTAAAGCAGATCAACACCTTCACCGACCTATAGCGAAAGCAACATAAGATAGATGCCTCTAAAAATCAGCAAAATCGCCAATTTTGTGAATATAAGCGCTTGATTTCACTGACACCAGAAAATCAATTCTGCAATTTTTAGGGGTTCCCAATGATGATCGACCACCCCCCAGCCACTCCCCGTCTCATTGCGGCAGGATTTGAGCAGGAAACCAGGCAATTATTTTACGATGCCTTGCTAATCCCACTCGGGTTTGGTGCGCTATGCTCGTAGACTGAGCGACCGCGCCCATCCGGGGTAACGTAGTGTCTCACCACTCTAGCGCCAAAATTTTGATGAATCCTCCGCACACGAACAGATTCATCGTCCACCTCGCAACTAATCCGTTCAGCCCCCAAACACCACATTATCTTCAAGTATCTCTTAAAAAGTCCAACTTCAGCACCAGATGTTTTTCTATTCGGATCCCACATCCAATTTTCGCAACGCGCCCCCGAGAGCACGACATAGTCCTCGCATTCTGTATACTCTAGGGATTTTCTACGCTTCACTAATTTCCAAAATAATTTTGGCCTATAAAGCATCAGAGGTAATGATCGGAGCATAAACCCCCACTGTGAGTATTTAAGACGCTTGACGTGTTCGCCACTATCTAATGTTCCGAAAACAACCCCCCAATACAACATCTTGCGAATCAACACCCACCAGGACAATGCTCTTCTGTTCTTCAAGAATCACTCGAAAATAGTAACACAACCACCCTCTGCCGCACAGGCTAAGGAGCGCTCTGGGTTCACATTTGCGGTAAAGATCCGCGAGTCTCACCACATCACCAACGCTCGCAAAGCGAAACCCCACCACCTCCCCTGAACTACCGCAAGACAACTGACCTGATATCACTTTGATAACACAAGGATCTGTAACGCAATGTATCATGTTGTTACCCATCCAGACGTTATTCTCAACGCAACCCTATTTCTGTGAAAAAACACAACAGATGTAACCACGCAAACTGTGCGCGTACCATCCAAGATGATCCTCGCGCCTTGAGTACACCTCATTTTTCGCCCTCACGCGCCATGGCCTCTACGTGATCGGCCATTTCCGCATACACCCGCTCGGCACGAAAACACGTTTCGTACACGCCACGCGCCTTTGCCGCCATCCTGCTCAAACCAACCTGATCCGCAATCAAAGACTCCAGAATCAAAGCAAGTTCCGATGCATCACCATTTCGGTACGTGACGCCGCAATTCTCTTTGCTGAGAAGATTCTGAAGCGTTCCCGTAAGGCTCGAGACTATCGGTAGACCACCCGCAAGGTACTCTATCGCCTTGGTTGGTATTGACATCCTGAAATCCTGGCGACTCCGGTATGGGGCAAGCCCCACCATGGAACGCTTCATCAATGCGTGAATCTCAGCCTTTACCACCCATCCCGGGAAGAAAACATTTTCACACGTAGAGGCAAATTTCCGGTAGCGTTCAAGATTCTCACCGGTTCCACACAACACAAACTTCATGGGAACCTTCTTCTCTTGCAGAATCTTGGCCGCTTCGATCACGGTCTCAATCTCAAGCTTTCCTGACATTACCCCAAAAAAACACGCCATTGGCTCGCCATCAGACAAACTAACACCCTTCGCCTCTAGCTCCCGCTCCACATCAGTATCATCCTGCTTCCTATCGGGAGGTTCGTAGCCGAGCCAGAAATGTCGATCTGCTTTTCCGATCGGCCGACCAGCGCACTCTAACCCCCACTGAACAAATTCAGCACTAATTCCGAGAATTCCATCGGCTCCGCGACAGGCCTTCCGCACAGCAGAATACATGGGGGCAAGAACCAGCCGCGCTAACGACCTCACCACATTAGGTAACGGATCGAGAAAAATATCCGGCCACATGTCACGCAGATCAACAGCAATCGGTATTCCATGCTGGTTTCCGTATTCCACCGCCTTCTCACAGAGTTCTATCGTTGGCATTGAAACAAGCATCACATCCGGCCGCACTGTTTCACGAGATATTTCCTGCGCAAACTGCCGACCTATTACCCAATGGTTCACTAAGCGGCGAAGAGACACATTCCGCACATACCCAATCGAGTGCAACAACCTGATCTGGAGACCCGCACGAACCTCCAGATCTCTGCGTCCAAGAAAACGATGAACCTTCCGTGCGTGATCGAAGGTCGAACTCCACCACACGACCTCGTGCCCACGGTCTGCAAGTACATTACAGAGCATACCCGACCGGCTGAGCCAACCCCGATGCGGATCGGTCGGCAAGGGCTCGCCAACTGTGATAACCCAAACCCTCATTATATGTCCCGCCCAAAAAAACCGAGCACCATAGTCACCGCTTTATCGTCGCTCATAGGCACGAACACGCCCCGATCAGGAACTACATCATAACCAACAGAAGGTAACTTCCTAAATTCGGCCTAACCCTACTGGAAGCGATTGGTTATACGGCTAGCGCGACTTATTGAGAAGCTGCCTCTATCTGCCCTAAAAAACCTTTCAGCGACCTACTGACCCATCAACCCCTTCACTACACCTGGATCCGTTGCGATCAGACCGTACAGCGAAGCTAAACCAAAACTCTTATGCTTCACGTATGCGCGATCACAGGAGGACGACCGATTGCGTGGTAGATAATCCCTTCTTGGGCTAAGCGGCGTGTATCATAGAGATTACGGCCATCAAAAATCACAGGAAACTTCAATAAGGCTTTAATCTTACTAAAGTCAGGACTGCGAAACATATTCCATTCCGTGACCACAGCCAGAACATCGGCACCATCTAATGCCGCGTAGGGGGTTTTACACAATACAAGTTTAGGCTCTGAACCATAGAGCCGCTGCGCCTCGTGATAGGCCTCAGGGTCGTAGGCACGAACATTGGCACCGTGCGCCCACAACGCTTCCATAAGGGTGCGACTCGGAGCTTCACGCATATCGTCGGTGTTCGGCTTGAAAGCCAACCCCCAGAGCGCAACCGTTCGTCCAGCCAGATCACCGGCAAAGTAATTTTGAATTTTTTGGAACAAAATTTCTTTCTGTCGAAGGTTAACCGCCTCCACCGCACGTAGCAACAAAGCCGTATAGCCCACACCCTGCGCGGTACGTTCTAACGCCTGGACATCTTTCGGAAAACAAGATCCCCCATAACCACAACCCGGATAGATAAAATGATAACCAATCCTAGGATCAGAACCGATACCAATGCGTACCTGCTCAATATCAGCACCCAACCGCTCTGCCAGATTCGATAGCTCATTCATAAAGCTAATCTTGGTAGCCAACATGGCATTCGCGGCATATTTCGTGAGTTCCGCAGAACGGATATCCATGGCGATCAACCGATCCCGACTGCGGTTGAATGGGGCATAAAGTGCATGTAGCATTTCCGTGGTACGCGGATTATCAGTGCCAACCACAATACGATCGGGTTTCATAAAATCATCGATCGCGGCCCCCTCTTTTAGGAATTCTGGATTGGACACAACATCAAAAGCAATACCAACACCGCGTCGGTTCAGCGCTTCCGTTACTGTTTCACGAACCTTATCGGCTGTACCCACCGGAACCGTCGACTTATCAACAATCACTCGATAATCCGTCATCTTCTCGCCGATAGTACGCGCCACCGCAAGCACATACTGGAGATCGGCGGAGCCGTCTTCATCCGGAGGTGTACCAACGGCGATAAACTGAAAAACACCGTGCGCAACCCCTGCTGTAGCGTCAGTCGTAAAAGACAGTCGCCCCGCCTCAGAATTGCTGTGCAATAATTCTGAGAGGCCTGGTTCGTAGATAGGAGACCTACCCTGCTGCAACCCTGCCACCTTCTGTGCGTCCACATCGACAACGAGCACCTGGTTACCAACCTCGGCAAGGCAAGCCCCGGTAACCAGTCCAACGTATCCAGCCCCAAAAATGGTGATCTTCATGCCCAATGTCCAAATTTTGTAATTTGAGAACGTAACCGTTAGGTGGCAACCCAATAGTAAGAAGCGATTTTTAGTGATCGACCCACACACCACCCTCTTGGTTCGGTTTCACCTTAAACCAGAGGTTCAGAAGCTGTCAGAAAACCCTTACGAGAATCGTTTATCATCCCGGTACCAAAGGATTCTTTACGTCTTCGCAAGTTCTAAAAATCATTACCCATTAGTTTGAAAACTCGTAATGGCTTTCACTACGCATTCAATCTGCGCCGCTGACATTTCTGGATAGAGTGGCAGAGACAATATCCGTGCCTGATGAGCATAAGCGTTCGGGAAATCTTCTGCGGTGTGAGTGAGATGTTGGTACGCCTGGAGAAAAGGCAGCGAAACCGGATAGTGAACCCCAGACTGAACACCCCTGGTTGCTAGATGACGAGCCAATCCATCCCTCTGCGGATGCTGAATAACAAAAAGGTGGTAGACGTGCCGACGCCCTTCCGCTACGGTGGGCAACACGACATCGTTGACGTTTGAGAGTAGACGCCGATATTCATCCGCAATTACCTGTCGACGCCGCGTCCAATCAGCAAGGTGTGGTAATTTGACCGAAAGAATCGCGGCCTGCAGCCCATCAAGCCGACTATTGATGCCCTCAATATGATGCTCGCCCTTGGTTAATCCCCCGTGACGAGCAAACATCGCCATCCGTTCTGCGAGCACCGTGTCGTTTGTCACGATTGCACCGGCATCACCCATCGCACCCAGATTCTTGCCTGGATAGAAAGAGAACGAGGCAACATTTCCAATCGTACCAACGGTACGACCCTTGTAGTGCGCCAGATGCGCCTGGGCACAATCTTCCAACACCCACAGACTATGCCTATCAGCGATGGCCATAATCGCATCCATGTCTGCGGGTTGGCCATACAGATGCACTGGTATAATGCCAACAGTACGCGCCGTGATCTTCGATTCAATCTGTTTTGGGTCAATCGTATAGGTATCAGCGTCGGTATCGCAGAACACCACAGAACCGCCCGCTTGGCTAATCGTCTCCGTCGTGGAAATCCAGGAACGCGCCGGAGCAATTACCTCATCGCCCGCTTTCAGACCAAGCGCACGCATCGCAATGTACAAAGAATCCGTTCCATTTGCACAAGAGACACAATGCCGTATCCCAATGGCCGCAGCAAATTGGTCTTCAAACCTTTCAACATATGGGCCACGAATAAAAGAAGACGATCGAATGACCGCCGCGATTGCATCATCAATCTCGTTCTTTATCGACAAATACTGGGCATGTAAATCAACAAAAGGAACACTTAACTCTGGCTTAGACATCACAGGTTCTCATAAATTTTGCCGGATTCCCTGCATAAATTCCTGGCGTTACAATATCCTTCACGACCACTGCACCAGCCCCGATAACAACATTATTACAGATGCTCACCGGTAATATTGTCGCGTTACTACCAATACTAACATTATCCCCTATCGTGGTTGTCTTCCAGAATCTCTTATCTCCCCGCGCTGGCCCACCCTTAGCGAACAGATCATTAATAAACATGACACCATGACCAATGAAACAGTCATTACCCACCGTAACCAGCTCGCAGATAAAAGTGTGTGACTGGATCCTGGTTCTATCACCAATAATCACATCTTTTTGTATTTCAATAAACGGCCCGATAAATACATCACAACCAACTGTACAACCGTATAGGTTAGTGGGCTGTACCACTGTTACATTATTACCAAACTGGACGTTGACAATACCAACCTGTTTGATATTTGGCTCCGGCATTAACGAACTCCCAAACGAGAACTCTTTGGGGAGAATTGTAACTGAATTTCGCGCCTTGTTTCAGCAGACTCGTATATAGCGGTCAGCAGCTTAACACTGTTTCTTCCCGCCAGACCATCAACCAGCGGCCGTTTGTCATGAAGGATACAATGCACTACATGCTCATAATAGGCGTGATGACCAAACCCATAGACGTTCGGTGGATTGACAGAATATCTTCCCATTACTTCTTCATCATCAGCGCGAGGTTCAACAAATTTCCAAACCTTCATCTGGTTCATTGCAAATCCACCAATCTCAACGGTACCGCCCTCGCCAAGTATTGAAACAGACCCTTCCAGATCGATAGGTCGTGAAGCGGTAGTTGCTTCAATCACGCCGAGCGCACCATTTTTAAAACGAACGACCACAACCGCAGTATCCTCAGCCTCAATCTTTGCAAGCGCTGTTGTATTCATGGAAAAAACGCTATCAACCTCACCCATCATCCACTCAAGCATATCCACATGATGACTTGCCTGATTGGAAAGCACTCCACCATCTAATGCCCAAGTTCCTCGCCATGGTGCCTGGTCGTAATACGCTTGGGTACGACACCAACGTACACGGACAGTACCCATAACAAGCTTTCCAAAACGCCCTTCTTCAAGCGCCTGACGCGCCTTCACTATAGGGACATTAAAACGATTCTGCTTCACCACAAAAAGTTTAGCCCCATATCCCGCACAAGCGCTAATCATGGCATCAGCATCATCCAAAGTGAGAGCCATTGGTTTTTCAACCACAACATGCTTACCATAGGGCGCAAGCGCCACCACATGCTCAGCGTGTTTACCACTCTCCGTCAAAATCACCACAACATCCGCATCTACTTTTCGCATCATTTCATGCATATCAGTAAATGCTGGAACAGAAAATTTAGCGCCGATACTTGCGGCCTTTTCTTCCACAATATCACAGACCGCAGAGAGACACGCCCCCTCAATCTGGTTATTACCCAATAACTCAGAATGTCTCTTCGCAATTCTGCCACAACCAACAAGAGCAAATTTCAGTTTCTTTTCAGACATAGAACCCTTCCAAATTTTTGTCACCTGCATTACCAGATAAAGATACGAATTCTAATTTTTTGGATAATGAACCCATGCCAAAAAATATTATCTATTTATCCATAAAAGGTATCCAACCAAGTAATATTTGCTAGCTAACCCGCACCCTACTTGTCCCTATTTCGCAGTACGACCTTGTTCGCAGGCTTACGATAAGCGACCTGCATAAATTTCGTTTCTCGCACTACAACAATACCGCCTCGCGCCTCCGACACCCAATGCCCTCATTACGGCCACCTAGTGTACACACAGGGCAATACAACCGTTCTCACGCGCCAAGCAAACCCACGCACCTCGGTGAGACAGCAAAGAACTGGCATTCTGAACCGAGAGCAAGCGGAACAGGGGATCATATCAGGGCACTAAAATGGTGCGACGTGAGGGACTCGAACCCCCGACCCCAGCCTTGTGATGGCTATGCTCTACCAACTGAGCTAACGTCGCATTGTAGGCTCGGGATGCTACTAATCTTTTGCAAGGGATGCAAGGTTGGGCACCGAAAAAATTGCTCGGAACAATCCACCGCCACAGACATTATGGTGGACACCTGTGGCTCGGAACTGTACCCATGTGCGAGCGAGTCGTGTACCCTGATGCACTCACCATCCCAAAGTAAGTAGTTGTCATGCATCCCAGTCTCAATATTGCAGTACGCGCTGCACGCGCCGCCGGTAGCTTGATCGTCCGCTCCCTGGATAAAGTTGATACATTCCATGTAGATAGCAAGGGAACAAACGACTTTGTGACAGACGTTGATCGCCGTGCTGAACGGGAGATCATTCGCATCTTGCGTCATGCTTACCCGAGTCACGGCATCCTCGGCGAAGAAAGCGGAGCTTCAGGGAACGACGAGTTCGTCTGGGTCATCGATCCCCTTGACGGAACAACGAATTTTATCCATGGTTTTCCCCAATTCGCTGTTTCCATCGCCATGCGCCACCGTGGTCGGTTGGAACAAGGAGTGGTCTACGATCCTATGCGCCAGGAGTTGTTTACCGCGAGCCGTGGCAACGGCGCACAGCTCAATGATCGTCGTCTGCGCGTCTCCTCAGCGCGGGGCCTAGAGGGTGCTCTCCTTGGTACCGGTTTTCCCTTTCGACTCCAGCACCATCTAGAGGATTATCTGAATTGTTTCCGAGCCTTGTTTGCGCAAGTGACCGACATGCGCCGTCCTGGTTCGGCAGCCTTGGATCTTGCCTATGTGGCGGCAGGACGTTTGGATGGCTTCTGGGAGATGGGTCTTGCCGAGTGGGACATGGCAGCCGGTGCCCTGCTCATCCAAGAGGCTGGTGGTTTAGTCAGTGACTTCACGGGCGGAGATAATTTCCTAACGAGTGGCAACATCGTGGGAGGCAGCCCAAAGGTCTTCAGTGGCATCCTTCAGACCATTCAGCCCCACCTATCCGTAGCCTTGCGCAAGTAGTCCTTCCGCTAAAAAGGTCTTTTCATTATTAAAAATCTTTAAGTATTTAAAGATCTTTTAAAGAGTAATGACTATTATTAGGGGCGACCAAACGTGTGGGTAAGTCTTCAACTCGCTGCTATGGAATGATTTACTGAAATGAGGTAGGGTAGGAAGAGTGGTGGTTTACCTGCGGCTAACCTGTGGGTAACTTGAACCAAAGGTACACGTAAAGAATAGTAACAACTTATCCACAGCGTAACGTACCTAGTTAAGGTTGATTTGTCCACAAGATACCAAGCGAGTCATGGTTGGTTCTGGTGTTGCCGTGATGTTGTACTGAACGTAGAATCGGCGATTCTGGCACGGAATGTGCCTTGAGAGATACATGAGCACTTTAGTCGGTAACTACTATCTTAATGATGCCTACGACGAGTTGATCGGGATTGATGGTCAGCCCCGTCCGGCAACCCGTCCACTGTTCGATTTTCTTGCCAAGATCGATGCGGATGCGCTGGGTGCCCGTCGCCAAGCGGTTGAAGCGGCAATTGTTGCTATGGGTATCACCTTTACGGTGTACAGCGAGGCGGGGAATATTGATCGCGCTTGGCCATTCGACATCATTCCGCGCATTCTTGATCTTAAAGAATGGGTACGCATTGATGCAGGGCTTAAGCAGCGTCTCACTGCCCTGAATTTGTTCATCAATGATCTGTATAACGAGCAGCGCATCATCAAAGATCGCGTCTTCCCAAGGGAAGTGCTTGAGAGTTCAGTGAATTTTCGTGAACAATGTTGTGGAATTACGCCCCATTTTGGTGTGTGGGCGCATGTGTGTGGCACTGATTTGGTGCGCGATAAGGATGGGACGTTGTATGTCCTAGAGGACAACCTGCGGGTTCCCTCAGGGGTGTCCTATATGCTGGAAAATCGCCGACTTATGAAACGGTTATTTCCAGAGATATTTCAATCCAGCAGTATTTTGCCGGTCGATGACTATCCGATTCGGCTCCACGATACGTTGGCGGCGCTTTCTCCGCGTCCTGGCGATCGTCCGGTTATTGCTGTGCTTACCCCAGGTATTTTTAATTCTGCCTACTTCGAACATTGTTATCTTGCGCAGCAGATGGGCGCTAGTTTGGTTGAGGGTTCTGACTTAATAGTAAAGGATGACTGCGTTTACATGCAGACCATATTTGGCCTGAGTCGAGTAGATGTTATCTATCGACGGATTGATGATGCTTTCATTGACCCAGAGGCGTTCCGTGCCGATTCGTTGCTGGGAGTTCCTGGTTTGATGAGGGCATGGCGCAAGGGAAATGTTGGTATTGCTAATGCTCCGGGTTCTGGTGTGGCGGATGATAAAGTTGTTTATGTTTTTGTGCCCAAGATAATCCGTTATTATCTTGGTGAGGAAGCAATCATCCCCAGTGTGCCGAGTTATCTTTGTATGTACGATGACCAGCGCAAGTATGTCTTGGAAAATCTCGACAAACTGGTTGTAAAACCTGCAAATGAGTCGGGGGGGTATGGGATGATGATTGGGTCGCAAGTAACTAAAGAGGTTCGGGATAAGTTTGCTGCACTGATTCGTGCTAATCCACGCAACTATATGGCGCAACCTGAAATTTCACTATCAACGGCACCCACCTTTATTAAGCAGGATTTAGTGCCGCGCCATCTCGATCTACGTCCGTTTATTCTGCAGTCCGAAAATATATATGCCACAACTGGTGGTTTGACGCGGGTTGCGATGCGTGAGGGGTCGTTGATCGTAAATTCATCACAAGGTGGCGGCAGTAAGGATACTTGGATTGTCGATACGGAGGCTAACTAATGCTGTCCCGAGTAGCAGAAGGGCTCTATTGGATGACCCGCTATTTGGAGCGGGCTGATAATACTGCCCGTCTTATTAATAGCACTACGCAGGTCTTGCTTGACCTGCCTACTGGCGCAAAGTTTGGGTGGGATGTTCTGATAAAAACAACAGGTCTTGATGATCTGTTCCTGAAAAATCACAAGAGAACTGATGAAAGCAGCGTTGTTCATTTTTTAGTCCAGGACGCGGATAATCCAAGTTCTATTCTTTCGTGTATACGTTACGCCCGTGAGAACACACGTACCTTTCGGGAAGTTCTTCCAATGGAATTTTGGGAACGAATCAACGGGCTTTATTTGTATATCCAGAGCAATGCTCCGAGTATTAGTAAAGGTCGTAGCCAGCGCTATGAGGTGCTTAGTCAGGTTATTGAACGACGGCAATCTATTGTTGGTTTGGTGATGGAATCGATGAGCCATGATGTTGCGTATCAATTTATCCGACTGGGGCGAAATCTCGAACGAGCGGATATGACAACCAGGATTGTCGATGCAAATTCAGCGGTTCTCCTCCCCTCAGATGCCGCGATTGCAGCCTTGACGCGAGAGCGTTTGTGGATGGCCACATTAACCGCGCTTTCTGCCTATCAGATGTATCGGCATCATGTTGGGGTACATGTGCGCGGGAGAGATGTGGTGAATTTTCTCCTCAACGATTTAAATTTTCCACGTACGGTGAGTTATTGCCTGAGAGAGGTAGAAGACTCTCTTTCGGTGCTGGTGAATCATACGGAACCGATGAATCTGGTTCGCAGGACATCGCGTCGTCTCGCGGAGATGCGCATGGAGGGGTTGGTACCAGAAGCCTTGCATGAGTGCCTCGATCAGATCCAGGCAGATTTTGGTGAAACTCACAGTGCCTTGTCACGGCAGTATTTTAATGTATACCAAGAAACCCCTTTCCAGAAAGGACAACAATAGTTCCATTTTGGTTCCCCGCTATCGTAATGGATGTCTCGCTACAGGGATGAAGATGGAAAACACCTATCTTACATTGATTGGTACAGGTAATGCCGAATCCTTGCGGTACTGGAACACCGGTGCTTTGGTTCGTATAGATACACAGCATGTCCTTATTGATTGCGGTTTTACGATTAAATATGCTTTGCGCGACATAGATATTAGCTTACAGAAAATCGATGCGGTTTTTATAACACATGTTCATGGCGATCATGTCCATGGCTTAGAGCGTTTGGGGTTTGAATCCCGCTACGTCTACAATCGTCGTCCGATCCTCTATTTAGAGGAAGACCTGTATTCGCCACTGTGGGATAAATGCCTAGCGGGATCTATGGGTAATACCAGTTGTGGCTCTAGTCGAATCGAAGATTTCTTTGATGTGAGAATTATTGAGAACCATACCTTTACGATTGGTGATTGTATCTTTCGTACCTTTCCTACACCGCATACTGTAGGTAAACCGAGTTACGGTGTTGTATTAAATGAACGTGTAATGCTCACCTCGGATACGAATCTTATTACCGATCTAGATCAATCCTTTCCCAACGGAATTATTTTTCATGATTGTTGTCTGCAGGCAGAAAATCCTGTTCATGCCACCCTGAGCGAGTTGATCGAAGGGTATTCGTTGGCGTTACGTAAACGAATGTTTCTCGTTCATTATGGGGATGAAATAGATTTCTATCGCGCCCTCATTCGGCGGGAATTCTGTGGCGTGGCGACGCAAGGCCAAGTAATTTCGCTATAAGCTTTGCATGTTTCTCGTAAACTTGATGTAAGCAAGAGAGAATCACAAAACGAAAGAGGTTGACGCGAAGGTTGGGGCAACCATTGACATTATCTCCGACTTCCCTGGTGGGTAGTGGGGGAGCGAGGGGTGTTTCTGGCGCACCTCATCAACCACCAGCGCCAACACCCTCACTACCGCCACGATAAAGGATGCGCTTTTTTTGAAAATGCGTAGCACTGGCGTAGCACCAACAAAAAAGGCTTGTCTGGATAACCAGGCAAGCCTTTGTTTTTATTGGTGGGCCGTGTGGGAGTCGAACCCACGACACACGGATTAAAAGTCCGCTGCTCTACCGGCTGAGCTAACGGCCCTAAAGTGAAGATCCGGCAAAGATCGCTATGATACCATAGCTACTTGGTTGGTTGGGGATGGTCTGCAGGAACGATAGCGGGTTTTTGTTTGGTAATCAGGTCACGGAGGCTGCGATGCATCGTTTTGACGACATCGGGAACCTCAATCTCCATAACCTGGTCAATGACCCAACGATTGCTGCCCCCTTCGCCCATCACGGCTAATATCTTCGCGCCTAGGTAGCGGCGGAACTGGTAGCCTGGCCCTTCTTTGGTACAGGAAAAATCAGCATATTCGTGCGTCCTTTCATTGAACAGAGCAACGAAGCGTCCCCGATAGTCGTCTTTCCCCACCCAGTCATTTTGATTTTCGTTCAAGGTCTCGGTTAGACGCATCACCAGTGCCGTGACAAGGTGCCTTCGTTCTGCGCCATCTCCCCATGCCTCGTGAACCCACCGATCGATAATCTGAACCAAAAATATCAGGATCTCGGCCAATACGGCAAAACGATCTTGGTTCCTCTCAAACCTAAAATTTTCGTCACCAATGTGGTCTACCGCATGCACTCCTACCTTCCATGCGGTAAAGGCCAGAACGCTTGCAATATCCTCAACACTTTTGTCCCCTGACGTGTGCCACTTCGTTTTGACACGGACTGCCATTATCAATTCCTCAGTAGTTCAACCTGGACAAGATTTAGCCCCTTTGGTTTTGTGGTAACCCTGCTATATCCAAACGGCTGCCGAATCTAACGACGCAGTTCTTCTGGAATAGGCAGATCTTCAAAGGTCTGTAGACCAGTGGTTATGTTGCCGGTACGCCGTAACTTGTAAACGAAGGCGAGAATCTGGGCGACAGCTTGATACAAACCCGCTGGAACTTCTTGTTCTAATTCAGTATTGTAATAAAGAGATCGCGCCAGTGTCGGGGCCATTATTGAGGGCACTCCGGCCTGCGTGGCAATCTCGCGGATACGCAGGGCGACAAGATCTACGCCTTTGGCGACCACAACAGGAGCGCCCATTTTAGCAGCATCATAACGCAGGGCGATGGAGTAATGGGTTGGATTGTTGACGACGACATCAGCCGTAGGTACTTCCGCCATCATGCGCCGTTTCGACATCTCCCGCTGCATCCGCCGGAGGCGTCCTTTCACCTCAGGGCGACCATCACTCTCCTTGGATTCGTCACGAATCTCTTGGCGGGTCATTTTGAGTCCGTGACTGTACTCCCAAATTTGAAAGGGAATATCGGCGGCAGCGACAAGAACGAGGGCTCCCGCGAGAAACAAAAAACCCCACGCGAGGATTCCCCCAACGCGCGCAATACCAACATTCAAATTGCCCTGCCCCAAATTCAGTAGCTCTGCCGCATGGTGGTGCATCAACCACATGCCAACACCTGCCATCAATAGAAACTTTGCCAGCGCCTTTCCCAACTCCGCCAAACCTTGCATACTAAAAATACGCTTTAATCCCGCGAGGGGATTCACTCGTTCAAACTTGAAACTTAACGCTTCAGTACTAAAAGACCAACCACCTAAGGCCATTGGCGCTGCCAGCGCTGCAACCACGAGCAAGATAATGATTGGGGCGAAATCAACCAAGACGGTTAGCGAAAGTTCGCTGAGCATCCGTCCCAACCAATGCGGGTCATGTATTTGCTCGTGGGTTAGGGTAAATCCACGACGCATAGTATCGCCAAGTGAGGCAACAAACTGTCCACTGTAGACGAGCAGACTTGTTGCACCCGTGAGGGTTACCACGAGGGTGTTTAGCTCCCGTGAACGGGGAACTTGGCCGCGTTCCCTGGCCTCATCCAGGCGTCGCGGGGTCGCTGCTTCAGTGCGTTCTTGGCCGGATTCCTCGGCCATCACTTAACCCCAACTGGAGCAGCGACCGCCATACCCTGCACCACATCAAGTGCCGCCCGCATTAGGCCATCTACTTGACCAGAAAGAATTGGTAAGTTGTAGATCATAATCAGGACGCCGACCCCTAAAGTGATCGGAAACCCCACAGAAAAGATATTGATGGCCGGGGCAGCGCGGGTTGCGACTGCGAAAGAGATATTGACTAGGGTCAGCACCCCAACCATCGGCAGAGCAATCAACAAGCCGCCACGCAGTATCACCCCAGCCCACACGGTAACATCCCACCAAGTTACCGTCGCGGGCCCGATGACGCCAACGGGAAGGCCACGGAAGCTCTCTGCCAGCGCATTCAAGGACATTAGGTGACCATCTAGGGACAGGTAGATAAGGGTCACGATTAGGTTATAAAACTGACTCACAATGGGTACCGACATCCCATTCTGGGGGTCTATGAGGGCAGCAAATCCGAGTCCCATCAGTTGCCCCACCATCTGGCCACCCAGCTCGACTGCGGCGAAGATGAGGCGCAAGGTAAAGCCCATTGCACTCCCGATCAGTACTTGATTAAAGACGCCGAGCGCTGCATCGACGCTAAAGGGGTCTAGTGGTGGTGTTGGCGGGAGCGTTGGAACAATCAAGGCAGTGACCGCGAGCGCAAAGGCCATGCGCAAACGTGGTGGTACGGTCTGGGTGCTAAACGCGGGTGCCGTCATTAGCAAACTTGCCACACGAAATAAAGGCAAGATCAACGTATCTAGCCAAGAAATAATCTGGTCGTTGCTGAAAAGGGATCCCATGGAACACCTTACCCAATGAGGGTTGGGATACTTTCGTAAAGACGCCTGGTGTAGTCCACCAGTTGTGTCATCATCCACGGGCCCGCTACGAGCATGACCATTACGAGGGCAAGCAACTTGGGAATAAAACTCAGCGTCATTTCGTTAATCTGCGTTGCCGCTTGAAACAGACTGATGAGTAGCCCCACCACCAAGGCAGCCAGCAACGGTGGTGCTGCAAGTAGTATCGTTATTTCCAGGGTTTGGCGTCCCACCGTCATGATCGTTTCTGGAGTCACATAGGATACCGATTTGTACGAAGATAACTGCTGATAACCAACGTGATAACAAAGCGAAAAACAGCTCGTTATCCCCTAAGTTACGCCCAATAGAGTATGTTTTACCATCAATATGGCTGCCAGGGCGGGCTATGGCCATGAGCAAGGCGAAGTTCAGTCAAAGCGCCGTCGAACCGTAGGCTTTCCTAACGCGGCTTCGGGTAGGAAACCTGGATCAAGGGGAATCGTACCTTCTCACCCGTCGGATAGCAAACACGGTTGCCAGCCTGTTGCGTTAGGCCCCGCCAGGATGGAGCGACTTTACAAATGCAGGTGGGTAGTGTTGTCTTCGTTGCAATCATTAGGGACACGGTACTTCTTAGGGGATGCTGCCGCAGTAAAATTCCTATTTGACGAGCCAAGCGTTGGTTGTCGCCGCTGATTCCACCAGGGGGACAGAAGCGAGCACCACTTCTGGTGCGGGTGCTCCACGGTAGATGGGCAAGGGCACGCCACGCGCCATACGTGCTATGCGCAACGCTTGTTCCCAATGGATGTTGGTGACATCTACTCCTGCCTCTTGGGCAGACTGGTGCAGACGCGCAAGGAGTTCGGCACGGTCTTGGGTCGCGTCGTCTTCTTGGGGCGGGTGGGCTTCTAGGTAAGGATGACCAGCAATGCGGCCAATCAGATAGGGGCGATTGATTACGGTCACTTTGGTTCCTACGGGAACCTTAGGAAACAGCGCAGAGATGTCTTCTGGGTAGAGCTGGATGCAACCATGGCTGACCCGCATTCCAATACCATAGGGCCGATTCGTGCCGTGGATCAGATAGCCCGGAAGGTTTAAGCGCAACGCATATTGTCCCAGCGGGTTATCTGGGCCGGGCGGCACGACTGCGGGCAAGGTCTCGCCAAGTCGGGCAGATTCGGTGCGGATGGACGGAGGGATACGCCAGACCGGATCAATGTCCTTAGACACGACCCGCGCATTACCCTCGGGGGTTGCCCAGCTCCCGCGACCGATTCCTGCCGGGTGGGTGATGACCGTGTGACCGTCTGCCGGGTAATAGTAAAGCCGCAAGGCAGCAAGGTTGACGACAATGCCTTCGCGCAGACCCGGTGGTAGGATGTGTTGGGTGGGTATTAGAACACGCGCGCCCCCCCCCGGTAGCTCGGGGTTTACCTCGGGGTTCGCATCCAATATCTCATCGTGGCCAACGTCAAAATTGCGTGCCAAGCCGAGCAAGCTATCGGAGGCACGAGCACGCACTGCCGCAAGACTGCCAACGACATCGGTTCCGGGGGGGGGTAGCGGATGACGCGAGGCGGCAAACTCAGCTACCGAGTGAGACGTATCAGCAGAACACGCAACCAGCAGTGCGGCTAGGATTGACCCCAGCCCGCCCCAAGCCCTATTGGTTGACACAAACGGAAGGGAAAGACGACTACTTAATCTTCGCTTCTTTGTACAGCACGTACTTACGAACCATGGGGTCGTACTTTTTGAACTCAAGCTTACCCGTGCTCGTCTTTTTGTTCTTGGTGGTAGTATAAAAATGACCGGTGCCGGCCGAAGATACCAGCTTGATCTTGTCACGCACGACAGTTCCCCCGAGGCATTTTGCCTATTTCAGAAAAGATTGTACCTAGCTGCCCCATTATCTACTGCCCAACACGTCAGACCTTCTCGCCACGGGCGCGAATATCAGACAGAACCTGTTCGATGCCGAACTTATCGATAATGCGAATCCCCTTGCAAGAGACACGCAGGCGCACGAAACGGTTCTCGTTTGCAACCCAAAAACGATGAACGTGAAGATTTGGCAGGAAGCGGCGATGAGTTTTATTGTTGGCGTGGGACACGTTGTGTCCAGTCATCGGGCGTTTGCCTGTCACCTGACAGACCATAGACATACAGATACCTCCAAACGAAGCACAATAAGCCGGATACCGAGAGAGGGAGCAGCTAGCACCGCTCAAAAAAGCATGGCACCGCATCAACCTGAAGCGCCAGAACGGATCATTATGGCTACCACAAAAGGAAAAGTCAAACGCTGTTGTGGCGTCGCCTCGGGTGATGGCGCCGGGTAGAACTCGCTAGCAACGGAGGGGGTGGGTGTCTTCTCTAGGGCATCGGTCTTTGCTAGTTTTCATGGAAACAGCGTGCTAGATTCGGTAGCGGCTGTAGTTGCGGTAAGGTGCCCCTTATCTGCTGGGTGGGTTTTTCCGGCGGGTAACGTGGCTGGTTAGTGCTGCCCTGGTTTGCACAAAAATAGCGTGGTGATGTGTAATGGGCGTGAAGACACTCTGTTTGTTCATCCTATTACTGTCGCTACGGATGTCCCATGCCCTAGAGGCGCGTGACTTTCATCGGATCCCTTCGGGTGAGGGGCGCGTTGCCTTGGTGATTGGCAACAACCACTATTTGCACGCAAACGGATTACAGAATGCGGTTGCTGATGCAGAGGCGATGAAGGAGAAGCTGATCGGGCTCGGGTTCGATGTGGTGTATCGGCAGGACGCGAGCCGTAAGGAGATGAACAAGGCGATCGATTCTTTTGCGATGAAGCTCTCGGCGAACGCGGTTGGGATGGTGTTCTACGCCGGGCACGGTATCCAGGTCAATGGCGAGAACTACCTGATTCCGGTGGATCTTGATGCGCAGGACGAGAGCGATGTCATCAACGATGGCGTCAATCTCGCCAAGATCCTGGGCCAGATGAGTGGCGCACAGGCCAAGTTTTCGTTGGTGATCCTGGATGCTTGCCGTGACAATCCGTTTCGGTACGCACATATTGGTGGGCGGGGTATGGCAACCGCCCGTGGTCTGGCACCGATATCGAGCAATGCGCGTGGGATTATGGTGGTGTACTCGGCGGGTAATGGCCAAAAGGCGCTGGATAGCCTCGGTGATCATGACCAGAGCCCGAATGGGCTCTTTACCCGCGAGTTTCTGAGGGTGATGGAGCGCCCCGGCGTAAAGATCCAGGAACTGGTGGACGAGGTGCGGGAGCGCGTGATCGCAGCGGCGAAGTCGGTGGGACAGACGCAGACGCCTGCGGTGTATAACGAGTCGATGGGCACCTTCTTCTTCCTGCTGCCACTCGACCAGAAGGTGACCATCACCACCGAGCCGACGACCGTGGCGGTGAATCAGGGCAACGCGGAACTGGAGGAACGCAAGAAGGTGGCGGACAAGGAGGATCAGCGTACCTTCTGGCAGTCAGCACAGGCCAATTCTGTTTCTTGCCAGGCATATCTGAGTCAATGGCCGCATGGAACCTATGCTGCATTGGCCAAGCAGTGTATCGATAAGGGCGATGATGCAAAGCGCCAGGCCGAGGAGGCGCGGCTGGCCGATCTGAAACGCCAGGCCGCAGAGTCACCGGTACAGACTGCTCCGCCCCCGGTTGCGCGGCAATCGTTCGAGCCGGAGATGGTCTCGCTTCCAGCGGGTTCTTTTATGATGGGCTCATCGACGAGTGAGGAGGGTCATCAAAACAACGAGAAACAACACCAGGTCAGCGTATCGGCCTTTTCTATGGGTAAGTATGATGTGACGTTTGCGGAATATGATCGCTTTACCAAGGCAACCAAGAGGAAGAAGCCGTCCGATGCGGGCTGGGGTCGTGGTAGGCGACCAGTGATCAATGTGGATTGGAATGATGCGGTAGCTTACGCGGAATGGTTAGCGCAACAGACGGGTAAGAGGTATCGACTACCGACTGAGGCCGAGTGGGAATATGCGGCGCGGGCGGGAACGACCGCTGCCTACTACTGGGGTGATCAGGCAAGTCATGAGTACGCGAATTACGGAAAGGATGAATGTTGTGGCGGAGTAGCGCAAGGTAACGACAGGTGGGTAAATATTGCGCCGGTTGGTTCGTTTGCGCCGAACCCGTGGGGACTATACGACATGCTCGGGAACGTGTGGCAATGGACGTGCTCGGCGTATGTCGAGTCGTACGACGGCAGCGAACAGCGTTGCTCGGGCAGCAATGATGCCACCGCACGGCGTTCGTTTCGCGGCGGTTCTTGGTTTCTTGCCCCGGACGGGCTGCGTACGGCCTACCGCAACTGCGACGATCCGGCTATCCGGGACATCGACATCGGGTTCCGGCTTGTCCATGATTAGTTTCCTTGTGTTCTTTCCTCTTTTTCCTTTACCAGGTCTTTTGTTGTTTTTTGTTCTGGCTGTGAGTTTGTCTTTTGGGGTGGAGGTTCAGGGGAGGAGCCCCTGAGGATTTTGTTTTTTGCTGGGCGTACCTGCTCGGCAGGGTTGGGGGTATCTCTGGCGTTGGGTGCGGCGCAGGGATACGCCCCCGTTGGTACGCGGCCTGCCCAGTTTTTCGAGCACACCCTGACGATTGGCGGTCTGAGCGACCCAAACCGTTCGCGCTGCTGTGGTCTAGTCCGTTGTGGTGACTGCCTGGATCATCGCTTTCACGGCATCCACCTGCGGGTCTATCACCGTATAGCGTTGCGGAAGGTCTTCTAATCGTTCATAGCCCACGGGCCGGGTTGGGATACAACCCAAGGCCTCCCGCACAACCTCTTCAAATTTTACCGGTTGGGCGGTTTCCTCGCAGATTAGGGGTACACCGTCTTCCTGGTGTTCAAGCCCCACCTTCAGGCCGTCTGCGGTATGGGTGTCGATCATTACGCCATGGTCTTGCCAGACCCGACGGATGGTAGCCAGGCGATCCGCGTGCGTGCTCGTTCCGGAAACGAAACCGAACCGAGCAATCTCCTGGTACCAGGGCTCGCCCGAGGCGTCAAAAAAACCGTCCTGTTCCACAGCCTGCCACAGTCTCCGCACCCGTGCTGGGTCACGGCCCACCGCATCGTAGACAAAGCGCTCAAAGTTGGATGCCTTAGAGATATCCATGGACGGACTGCTGGTGTGGAAGACCTGGCTTGGGGGACGGACACGGTAACGGCCCGTTGCGAAGAATTCGGCCAAGACATTGTTCTCGTTGGTCGCAAGAACCAGTCGGCGAATGGGGAGCCCCATCTGTCGGGCGATGTGTCCGGCGCAAACATTGCCAAAATTGCCCGTTGGCACAGCGAACGAGACCTGCTGCTCGTTGCGCTCGGTGACTGCGAAGTACGCCCTAAAATAATAAACGATTTGGGCGACAACCCGCGCCCAGTTGATCGAATTGACCGTACCAATGCGATATTGTGCCTTGAAGTCAGCATCCGCGCTTACTTGCTTGACCAGATCCTGGCAATCATCGAACACCCCACGCACAGCAATGTTTTGGATATTGGGATCTTGTAATGAGTACATCTGCGCTGCCTGGAACGCACTCATCTTGCCAAAGGGTGAGAGCATAAAGACACGGACATTGCGCTTGCCACGTAGCGCATACTCCGCGCTCGAACCCGTATCCCCAGAGGTAGCGCCGAGGATATTGAGCCAACTCCCGCGCCTCTCCAAGACATATTCAAAAAGATTGCCC
>CAIRSR010000199.1 GCA_903881315.1 uncultured Thiotrichales bacterium
CGAATAAAGAAGGCAAGCGCGAGGTATTCAGTCTGGATAGTATGCACTTTATCGAATTGTTCCAGTGGTTGAGTGCGAGTCTGTCGCGAACCAGCCAGGGGGATATGGGTGGGACAATCCAGATTGCCGCGCCACCCGCCCGGATGATCACCATTGAAACCTAATCGAAAGCGAACATGATTATTTTATCCGAGCAGCAAGCCGTTCATGGGGTTGAAGAAGGGGGCTGGCGGGTGGTGGCGGCAACCGTCATCGGCGCTATGCACGAACGGAAATGCGAATTGGGGCAGGATGCCTATGCCGTTGGGGTGGAAAATGGGCTGTTGGTGGCGGCGCTGTGTGATGGTGCGGGCAGTGCTGTGCGTGGCCTGGAGGGCGCACGCATCGGTAGTCGCTTGGTGGTTGAGGAACTCTTGGGGCATTGGGATACCCAAGACGCGCTTACCGAGGAGGTTGTGCAAAAACGGGTCTTGGCCGCCATTGAAAAGGCGCGGCGGGTGGTGATGCGGCTTGGGAATCTAGCAGAATATGCCGCAACCCTGGTTGGCGTGATCGCGACCATGGAGCGTGGTTGGTTCTTTCATATTGGCGATGGGGCGGGGGTCGCGCTTGCCTCGATTGGGCATGAGGCGGGGAGTGTCGTGTCGCGGCCAGAGAACGGGGAATACATCAACGAGACCTATTTCTTTACCGGGAATGCCTGGCAGGAACATATCCGTATTACAGCATTCGATAAAGAGAAGGTGCTGGCGTTAATGAGTGATGGAGTGACGCCGTTTGCAATGCTCCACGGCAGTATTGGCGTTGATGAGCGGTTTGTGATGCCCGTGTTCCGCTACCTCAGCGATGTAGACCCCGAGCAGGGTGCTCGGGCATTGTTGGGTACGCTTGGTTGTGAAAGTGCGAGCAAGATCAGTGATGACGATAAGACCTTGCTCTACCTAGAACGTGTGGCACTGTCTGAAGCATAGCAATGACGATGGTGCTGCGTGACAATCAGGGGAATCGCACGAGATTGGATCTTGATGTCACAAAGGCAAAACGATTGGGGCGTGGTGGGGCAGGGACTATCTACCAACATTCTGGCAATAATCAGGTTGCGTTAAAGATCTATCATCCGCATTTTCTGGTCGCGCATCCCCGTCTGCAGGAAAAAATGGAGTCGATGTTGCTGCTCGCCCCCGGGGACGAGGAGATCTGGGATGGCGCTGACAAATATATCCAGATCGCCTGGCCGCGAGAACTCATCGAAGATAAACAGGGAAGGTTTCTCGGCTATACCATGCCCGTGGTGGATATGGGGCGGGCGGTGATGCTGGAGCAGGTATTACAAAGGAACGAGCGGCGTCGTGCGCAGATCCGCGAGGACTACCGCTTCCGAGTTTTTGTTGGGCGCAATCTTGCGGGTGCGGTCTGGAAGTTACATAAAAAAGGACATGGTATCGTCGATCTCAAACCGGTAAACGTCTTGGTCTATCAGAAAACCGGATTTGTCTGTTTGCTCGATTGCGACGGCTATGATGTGCAGGGCACGGGGAATAATCGATACCCGGCGGATCTCTTTACCGCAGAATACCTCTATCCCGAGGGCCATCAGAAAAAATTGCGCCCCGAGCAGGTCAACCCAATCGAGCAAGACCGGTTTTCTTTGGCGGTTATCTTGTTCCAATTATTGAACAATGGCCTGCATCCCTATCAAGGGATTCCGGTTGGGACAGCGGTGCCGCCAAGTGTTGGGGAGCGGATCGCGGAAGGGCTCTATAGTTATGGAAAAAGGCGGAATTACCGCCAGGTTCCGGCGAAGCAAACCCTACATGAATACTTCCGCGATGACACCAGGCAATTATTTGACCAAGCCTTTGCGCAGACCCCATCAGGGGCAAGACCAAGTGCCCTCAATTGGCTGGAACATTTTGACCGATTGATAGTCGATTTGCAGGACTGCTCGGCGCAGAAGGAGGAGCATCAGCATTTCGGCAAGGGCTGCGGACTGTGCGCCCTGAGCGGGCGGGCTGTATTGGCGCATAGCTCGGTGCTGGCGAAGCATCCGCCCGTGGTGATGGGGCGCACCGCGAGGCGGTGGTTCTCGGCGATATTCCTCATCGTTGGTCTGGTCGTGGGGGTGGCGCTGTTCCGTGCGATGCGGATGGCGGCAGAGGTGCCCGAACCCCATCCAATAGCACAGGTCGTGCCGAAGGGCCAAGGGCCCGCTCCCTCGGTGGCCCCGCCGCCCGTGCCATCGTTGCCGGATCAGATGTCCATTGCGCTTGCCCCGAAGCCCGCAACGCAACCGCTGCCTGCTCCGGCCCTCCCGAAACCCGCAGCAGCGTTGAACTCTCAACCACTAGAGCCGCCCATGGTGTTGATAGAGGCTGGGACATTCTTGATGGGTGGGCCAGTCAGTGAGGCGGGACAGTCGGATAGCGCACGTCCTCATCGCGTTAGCGTGAACGTCTTTTACCTTGGCGAGTATGCCGTGACCTTTGATGAGTACGATCGCTTTGTCGAGGCGACCGGACGGAGAAGGCCAGAGGATGCGGGTTGGGGGCGTGGTAGGCATCCGGTGATCGATGTCAGTTGGTTAGATGCGCTCGCCTATGCGGAGTGGTTGTCGCAAAAGACCGGCAAGCGCTATCGTCTCCCCACTGAGGCAGAATGGGAGTATGCGGCACGGGCCGGAACGACCACCACCTACTACTGGGGCAATGAGGTTGGGCGCAACCACGCGCAGTGCGATGCCTGTGGCAGTAGTGGGGAGGGCAAGCAGACCGTGCCGGTCGGTTCGTTTGCACCAAATCCGTGGGGGCTCTATGACATGCTCGGCAATGTCTGGCAGTGGACGTGCTCGGCCTGGTCAGACCCGTACGATGGGAGCGAGCAACATTGTCAGGTGGCGGGAAATGCCAATCGTGCGTATCGTGGGGGCAGTTGGTTTGACCTGCCGCAACGCACTACCACTCGTTATAGCCTAGCGCCGACTGGGCATAGCCATGTGCTTGGCTTTCGTTTGGCGAGAACCCCGTGAAGTCGCCCGTCCGTTGGCGCGATTACTCCGCAGAGAGTTGTTTAACGAGGGGGAGCAGGTGGTTGTCGAGCCGCTCGCGGGTGAATGGGCCCGTGTATTTGTAACGAATCATGCCTTTCTTGTCGATGAGATAACTTTCGGGTACGCCATAGACCCCATAATCGATGCCAACGCGACCCTCTTCGTCGAGTGCGACCGCCTGATAGGGGTTTCCGGCGTCGGCAAGCCACGCGAGGCCGTCTTCGCGACGGTCTTTGTAGTCGAGGCCGTAGAGGGCAACCAAGCCCTTTTTGGTCATTTCTACCAGCAGGGGGTGTTCTTGCCGACAGGATACGCACCAAGAGGCCCAGACATTCAGCAGGTAGACCTTGCCGAGGAGTGTTTGTTTGCTCAGTGTTGTCTGCGGGTCTTGGAGGGTGGGGAGACGAAAGTCCGGCGCGGGTTTGCCTACCAACGGTGACGGAACCTCATGGGGGTCGAGTCGCAGCCCAATCCCGAGAAAGACCACGAGGACGACAAAGAGGGCGAGTGGTAGTAGGCGATAGGTCATTGGGATTAGGTGTCTTGCCGAGGCGCAAGTGAGGGAGTTGGCCTGTAAGCCGGGTTCTGTCGTGGACAGCCATTCATCTGCGATGCGCGTCACCGCGCACCTGTAGCGACCTACCCGAGGACGGCGCGGGTCACGCCATTATCCCCTATTTGGCCTTGCTCCGAGCGGGGTTTTCCCTGCCACCGCTGTTACCAGCGGCGCGGTGCGCTCTTACCGCACCATTTCAACCTTACCGTCAACCCCGTAGCGCGGTGTTGCTTAGGCGGTGTATTTTCTGTGGCACTTTCCATGGGATCGCTCCCCCCAGGGGTTACCTGGCACTCTACCCTATGGAGCCCGGACTTTCCTCCCTGTGCAACAGCACACAGAGCGACTGCCCAGCCAACTCCCTCGGGGTAGATGGTAGCAAAAATGTCACCGCTCACCTAGTCGTCCAGCGACCAATGGGTGGTGTATGATGAAATTCGTTGCCTTAGCGGGATGCTATGCGTTTAGCGAGTATCCATCAGCACGGCAAGTAATGAACCATCTTCAATCCGATTGGAATCAGCACATGATGACAGAGCCTGAGATTTCGCCTATGACCTCATCCACCTATCCGTCGTCCCTGCGGGCGGAGTCCCTTTTGCTACCGGCCCGTGAATTGGCTCTCGGTTGGTTGGTGCTTGGTCTTACTGCCCTGGCCATTGCCGGCCTGTTTGCCATCCTCTTGGTGCTTGCGCGTACGCCGGGTCTTTCGGATCTATTCCCGACCCTAGACTTTTTCCGCACGGCATTGATTGTCCACGTCGATCAATCGGTGCTTATCTGGTTTCTGGCCTTTGGTGGGGTGCTGTGGAGCCTAGGCGAGAGAAAAATCACCGTCCTGCATCGTCTGGCGCTGGCCTTTGCCGCTGTTGGCTGTCTTGCGGTTGCGATTACGCCGTTTGTGGGGGGAGCCGAGCCCTTTCTAAACAATTACGTGCCCATACTGCGTCACCCGCTGTTCTTTGGTGGTCTGTTTGTGTTCGCGTTGGGGGTGGTGATCCAAGCACTACTCACGCTACAACAAGCGTCTGGGCACACAGCTTGGTCGAGACCCGATCGCTTGGCGGCGATTACGGCGGCCATTGCCTCGATTGTCGCTTTCCTTGCCGTGATCTGGACTTGGTTGCACCTCGCTGGATGGACAGGTCAGGCCTATTTTGAACTCCTCTTCTGGGGCGGTGGGCATACCGTCCAGTTTGCCTACACCCAGATCCTGGTGGCTGCTTGGCTTGGGCTGGCCGCCGGGTTGGGTGTTACCTTGCGGGTGTCGGTGCGGGTACTACAGGGACTTATCGTCCTTGGGATTCTGCCAATCCTGATTGTGCCTGTTGTCTACGCGCTCCATGCGGTTGACTCCCCAGAGACACATCTCGCCTTTGCTGTGTTGATGCAGGAGGGCGGTGGTCTCGCGGTTGTCCCTATTGGGATGGTGATCCTGCACGGATTGTGGCAACGGCGTGGTGGATTGCCTCCCGACGAGAGGCCCTTGTATGCGGCGCTTACTGCCTCGCTGTTTTTGTTTGGCGTTGGTTGCGTGTTAGGTTGGGCCATCTCTGGTGTCAACACCATCATCCCAGCCCACTACCATGCGGCTATTGTCGGTGTGACGCTCGCACTGATGGGGCTGACCTACCACTTGTTGCCCCTGCTCGGATTTGCACCCCCACCCCCACGGCTTGCCACCATCCAACCGTGGGTCTACGCGACGGGACAGTTTCTGCATGTGAGCGGGCTCGCAGCCTCTGGGGCGATGGGCATACAGCGGAAGACGGCGGGAGCAGCCCAAGGGCTCGATACCTTGGGGGCCAAGGTGGCGATGGGGGTGATGGGGTTCGGTGGCCTGCTCGCGGTGATTGGCGGGATCCTCTTCGTCGTTGCCGCTGTCTATTCCCTGCGTCATCCTCGCAGCCGCTGGTAGTCTACTCGCAGGGTTTGAGGGTATCTTTTGCCTGGACGGTTGGGTAGAAGGTCTTCAGACCGCCGTCCTCGCCGACCACGATACTATGAAAGTTGGTGCCAGATGCGGGGTCTTTGATGGTGTAGCGGCATTCCTGTTTATTGACTGGAGTGCCGAGGAGGGTGATGGCGCGGGTGCCCAGCGTCAGCAGGCGGGGGCCATCCAGGGTGTAGAAATAACCCGGTGATGCGTGGGTCTGAACCCGTCGACCGCGCCACTCGTGCTCCACCCCTACGCTGTAGAGTATCCCAGACAGTACCTCTACCTGACCTCGGTAGGGTGCCATGATCCCAGCCCAACCGCGACGCTGGAATTGCAGATACGCGGCGCGATAGTGTGGGCCGTCTATGCGGGTTGGGCCCGGTGCGCCACAAAAGACGCGACGGAAGCCATCTGCCAGAAACCAGAGATCCGTGACCCGATCGAGGATGGCCTGATGCCCGCAGTCTGCGCCGCTGGTTGGACAGCCCAACGCCGTCGTGAGATCGGCGAAAAGGGCAGCGTCGGATTCAATCAGCGAACGGAATGCGCCTGGCTCTGGATAGTCACCCGGATAACCACAGAGGGCAAGCAGACGCTCCTCTAGGGGAGTGACTGTTGGGGGCGGTGGTGTGACATCAATAAGTCGATGACGGGGATAATCAACGTACAGAGGGTTGTCGAGCTGGTCGAAGAAATGGTTGAAGCGCAACGTGCCTTCGTCGGCTCGGTATTCTCCGCAATCCAGATCGGCCCACCGCACCCGTGGCCGTGCGTCGGGTACGATGATGCGTATCCAACCGCTTCCGCGCACATCTAAGGCCAGTGCGCGGTAGGCCCTGCCTGGCTCTAGCTGTACCTTGCCTGGGTTCAAGCCCTGCAAGGTGAGGGTGGCGGAACACTGATCGGAGGCCACGAACTCCCCGTGGGTAGTCACCACAGCAAGGCTCGGGTAACTCACCGCCATCCAGAGGATAAGGCCTACGAGGCCAGAGACGCGCATGTGTTGGCTAGAGAGCACGGATCAGTCCTGTCGCGATACCGTTGCAAGCATGCAGCGACGGGTGAAAAGGGACACGATGCCGAGGGAAAATCACGCACAAACCCCGACCATCGTTCGCAAATGGAATAGATTGAATAAGGATAACATGATGGTACGCTATATTGTGCTCGGCTATCAACGTGCGCATCCACTGGAACACCATAAAGGTTGCCCACAAAACGCACCGAAGTGTGGGGGTTGTGGCAGTTCCGTTTTGCCTACGTGCGGCGTAGATTCGCTTCCAGGGCGTAATGATACACTGTACTGAGCGCTCTGTGGGAGCAAGTATCTTACTGGATTCTTTTCGTGGCGGAGTTCGTAGTGGAGTATCATCCTTCTAGCGGTTAGCCTCAAGTCCGTTTCCAGCAGAGATTGTGAGAGTACTATGCCTTTCTTCGTGGTTGTTTGGTTTGCGATTGGCCTTGCCTGCCTGTGCCTGATGCCCGCCTCGGCGGAGAATGCTCAGGATATCCAGAGTCTTGATTCTATCACGGCGGCGGTGCGTGCCTTCCTCAGCGCGGCGCAAACGGGTGAGACCACCTCGCCGATCATCGTTGTGGATGCGCTGGATTCCCGCCTGCGCCTTGCTGCTTGTGGTATCCCGCTTGAGGTTTCACTGTCGCCGGGGAGCCGCTCGAGTGGGCGAACCGTGGTGGCGGTGCATTGTTCTTCACCGCATCCCTGGTCGTTGTATGTCCCGGCAAAGGTGTCGGTGCCGGTGTTTGTGGTCGTCGCAAGCCGCTCCATATCGCGCGATCAGGTGATAACGGCGGCTGATATCTCTGTGGAGAAACGAGACGCAGGCGATCTCTCTGGCAGCTTCTTGACTGACCCCAATCAGTTGATTGGTAAGGCGGTGACGCGTCTTGTGACGGCCGGTGCGGTTATCGCACCTGACCAGGTGCAGTCGGTTCGGCTGATTCACCGAGGTGATCGGGTGACTTTGGTGGCGCAGGGCGAGGGTTTGGCAGTGCGTAGTGTCGGGGTAGCGCTCGCTGATGCGGGTGTCGGAGAGCGGGTCTCGGTGCGCAACGAAAGTTCGCGGCGAGTCGTGGAAGGGGTGGTGAACAAAGAAGGCCTGGTGGTCACGGATTGGTAAAGGATGCGATGATGGCTACAGTCCTTGGTGCTCGGCATCGTCCTGATGATCTGGTGGTTTCTGGTATATCGCTCCCGAGTGGGGGTGCGGATTGAAGCGGACGAACAATGCAAACAACACAAAGCTGCCCGGACAACCTCCCAGAGGTGGCGGAATACATCGCGACCTCGGCAGCGCTTGATGCGCTCTGTGCTCGGCTAGAGCATAGTGATTTCTTTGCCCTAGATACAGAATTTATCCGCGAACGAACCTATCTGCCGCGGTTGTGTCTCCTCCAGGTAGCGGCACCTGCGCTGTTGGCGATTGTTGACCCCATCGCGCTGCCTGACCTCGAGCCACTGTGGCGGCTGCTGCAGCAGCACTCGATTATCAAAGTGCTGCATTCAGGACGCCAGGATCTCGAGGTTCTCTACGAACACTGTGGGATAGTGATGGCCCCTTTGTTCGATACGCAGCTCGCCGCGACGCTGCTTGGACATGGTGATCAGCTGGGTTATGGTGCTTTGGTCGAGGCAAGGTGTGGTGTTACCTTGGATAAGGCCTACACCCGTACCGATTGGGCGGCGCGCCCGCTCGAGCCCGGCCCGTTGCGCTACGCTGCCGATGATGTCCGCTATCTGGTGCCGCTCTACCAGCAGATGAGGCAGCAACTCGAACAAGACGGACGCCTGCACTGGCTCACCGAAGACTGTGCGAGCCTCGCGAACCCAGCCAGCTACGGTACCCTACCCGAGGATGCCTGGAAGCGGGTGCGCGGTGCTCAGTCTCTGCGTGGGCGTGCTCGCCAGTCCCTACGGCAACTGGCCGCGTGGCGAGAGCGGCAGGCCCGGGCCGAGGACAGACCACGCCGTTGGGTAGTCGCAGACGAGTTGCTGGTGGAACTTGCAAAACATTCTCCGCCGGATGTTGAACACTTGCAGCGTATCCGTGGCATGGAGGCGGGTGTGGCGCACCGCTACGGTCACGAGTTGCTAGCACTCCTCCGCACAGAAGGCCCAGTATTGCCGACGTTTGACCCGCCCGCGTCACGTCATTTGCTGACGGTGGAACAAAACAATCTGGTAGAGAGTCTTCTCGCGGTGGTCACCGAGGAGTGTACGGCGCATCGGGTGGCGGTCGCGACGCTCACCAGTCGCCGCGACCTCGAAGCCCTGGTGCTCCAGAGAGCGGACATTCCACTGCTCCATGGGTGGCGTCGTGCGTTGGCTGGGCAGAGGGTGCTCGATATCCTCAAGAGCGGCTGATTGTTGTGGTAGATGTGCTTGAGGTGTCACGCAGCAAACAGAAAGATTTGGAGCGCACAGGGTTGCTGATGGCTCTGGTGCCGAGAACGGGTGGGGGTAAGGGTTAGTGCGGAAGGCGCAAACCGCGCAGGCGGTTGGCGTTGCTCACGACGGTAATCGATGACGCCGCCATCATCGCGCCGGCAATCGTGGGATTGAGGAGTAGGCCGAAGAATGGGTAGAGGACGCCAGCCGCGATGGGGATGCCGAGGACGTTGTAGAGAAACGCGCCGAACAGGTTCTGACGGATATTACGCACGGTTGCTGCAGAGAGATGGATAGTATCCACGACCGCCTGGAGTGAGCCGTGTAACAAGACGACATCGGCGCTTTCGATCGCGACATCCGTCCCAGAGCCGATGGCAAAGCCAAGATCCGCCGTAGCCAGCGCGGGCGCGTCGTTGATGCCATCGCCTATCATGGCGACCACCGCCCCCTCGGACTGGAGGCGACGGATGGCGTGTGCCTTGTCAGCAGGTAACACTTCAGCCTGCACCGTGTCGATACCGACTGCGGCGGCGACTGCGTGCGCGGTGGCCTGGTTGTCGCCCGTCAGCATGATGACACGGAGTCCCTTGGCGCGTAGGCGTTGGATGGCCGCCCGGGCGTCTGGCTTGACTGGATCAGAGACCGCCACGAGTCCGACGGCCTCGCCGTCTAGCGCGAGGAATAGGGGCGTCTCTCCCTTTGTTGCGCAGACGGTGGCGGGTTCTGCTAAGTCGCCAATCGCAATGTCTTGTTCGATGAGAAACTGGTGGCTGCCGAAGAGGGCGCTCACGCTCTGCCCGTCTAGGTGTACCGCGCCGCTCACCCCACGCCCAGACCATGCCTGAAAGCCGGTTACTGGCGCGAGGGCCCCGGGTTTATCCGCTGCACTTTGGAGGATGGCGTGGGCCAGTGGATGCTCAGAGCCAACCTCGAGGCTTGCGGCGAGCTTTAGTACCGCATCCTGGCTCCAAGTGGCGCGACTGGATACGCTGGTGACCGACGGGCGACCGCTGGTGATGGTGCCGGTCTTGTCCACGGCGATGGTAGTGAGTCGTCGCGCCTGTTGTAAGGCCTCACCGTTGCGGAGCAAGATGCCGCACTCCGCCGCCCGACCCACGCCAACCATGATCGAGATGGGGGTCGCGAGGCCGAGTGCGCAGGGGCAGGCGATGATGAGCACAGTCATGGTCGCCGCCAGCGCATGGCTAAGCTGTGGTGAAGGGCCAAGGTTGAACCAGACGAGAAAGGTGATTGTCGCCACGATCAGCACCGCTGGCACAAAGACTGCGGCCACCCTATCGACCAGGCGACCGATGGCGGGTTTCGATTGTTGGGCGGTGCGCACCAGCGCGATGATCTGGGCCAGCACCGTATCACGACCGATACGTTGCGCCTCCATGAGGAAGCTGCCGGACTGGTTGACCGTGCCGCCGATGACGCTCATGCCGCGTTCCTTGGTCACGGGCAAAGCCTCGCCGGAAAGCATGGATTCGTCCACCGTAGAGTGACCCTCGAGTACGATGCCATCGACTGGGATGCGCTCGCCTGGGCGCACCCGCAGGGTCTCGCACAGCCCGACCTCGGCGATGGGTATGTCGAGTTCTTGGCCGTCCCGCACCACGCGGGCGGTGCGCGGTTGCAGCCCGATGAGGCGACGGATCGCGCTTGAGGTATGGCGGCGCGCCCGACCTTCTAGCCACGAACCGAGGTTGAGAAAGGTGGTAATGATGGCGGCGGATTCAAAGTATACGTGCCGTGCGGCGGGGGGTGTTTGTTCTGGGAAGAGCGCTATCGCCATGGAGTAGATCCAGCCGGCCCCAATGCTGAGTGCTACCAGCGTGTCCATGTTGGCGGAATGGTTGCGCAAGGTGCGCCACGCGCCGGTGAAGAAATGATTGCCAGCGTAGGCCAACACGATCAGGGTAACGACCCCCACCATCGGCCAGAAGATAGCGCCGCCTGGGCTAGACAGCGCGGGGGCGAGGTTGCTCATGCCCAGCACTAGCAAGGGCGCGGACAGGGCGGCACTCGCGTAGGTCTTACGCAGCAGCCGAGCGGCATGTTGGGCGTCCTGCAAGTCCTTTTCGCTCTCATCGTCGAGGCCGCACAACTCAGCGGCATCATAGCCAGCCGTGCGGACGGCGGCGACCAGGGCGGCGGGGGTTACCGCGCCGCTGATGGTCGCGGTGTGCTCAACAAAGCTTACCTCAGCGCTTTGCACCCCCGGGACAGCCCGCAGGACGTCCTCTACGGTGGCCACACAGCCGGCACAGCTCATCCCCGCGACCGAAAGGCGGATTGGTGTATCTTCCATCGGTCTACCCCCTTGGGATGGGCGTCCCTGCTCGGTTGCCTAGTTGGGCTTTTGCTCGGCTGCCGGGGCGCTTGCAGCCTTGTGGACTGGCGCGTCTTTTAGCACCGGTGCGGTGACTGCGAGGGTCTTGCCATCCTTGAAGTGGAGGACAAGGCTCACGCTGTCACCGACCTTGAACGGGTGGGCGGCACCCATCAGCATCAGGTGATAACCGCCCGGCGAGAGCTTGATGTGGCCGTGCGCGGGGATCGTCAGGCTGTCCTTGGCCGACATGGCCGCGACACCGTTCTGGAGGCTGGTCTGGTGGATCTCGACACTCTTGCAGTCGGGTGAGGTGACCTGTTGCAGTACGCTGGCACTGCTGTCCGGGTTCTTTAACACCATGTAGGCGGCGAGCACGTCGGCAGAGGGAGGTGCTTCACGCACCCACGAGGACGTGGCGCTGACATCTGCCTGGGCGAGTGTCGTGACGCCGAGCGTGGCAACGGGGAGGAGGGCAAGGAGCGAACGCATCTTCATCTTTAGAGTACCTAATCTCATTGGGGGTCTTCGCATCCCTGACGCAACCGACCGATGCGGTGGCGGAGAGGCGACGTGACCAGTGGGGGTTGGTTTGGGGTGTCAAGCGTGTCGCCCACCAAACGCACAAGATGCTACCACAGGCGGCCCAGGCCCGCCATTTGTCTAAGTGCTTCGCTTTAGTGGTTGCTCATCTCCTCCCGTTTCCGTCCTCCCTCGGTGGGGATGTAACAACTAAACAACCATTCTGGCGTGTCGGGTTCCGGATGATTGTATGGCTGTTTAATGAAAAGGTCGGGTTTTTTGCTGTACCACTGCTCCATCGCTGCCATGGGGCTTTGATGCTTCAGAGCCTTCTGGGGTATGTGCTC
>CAIRSR010000200.1 GCA_903881315.1 uncultured Thiotrichales bacterium
AACCACACTCCACAGATACGTTCTGATCTACAATGAGCACATACCCCAGAAGGCTCTGAAGCATCAAAGCCCCATGGCAGCGATGGAGCAGTGGTACAGCAAAAAACCCGACCTTTTCATTAAACAGCTATACAATCATCCGGAACCCGACATTTTTGCTTCACCCATGATTTGTAACCCACACTTTTTTTGTGGACATAGCTTAAACTATTGTCCGATTTTTGGGATCCACTTCAGCCCTCGGGTGCGTGGGCGCTCCTCTTCCGATGAAACCGCATCTCTCCGCAGTGAGTCGCCATTTTTCGCGATACCCGACGGGGCTTCCCAGCCGCCCTCGGGAGCGAAAAATTGGCGACACGTTATGCCTCCGGCGGCCCACGTCGCGCCTTACGTCCGCCATGACTCGCGACTCACGCGGACTCTCGCCATGACCCCCACAGTGGCTTGACGCCGTGTCGGGATGCCTTGCATTTTGTCTCCGCCCGCGATACGGCTGCGCGGGGGTCGTCGCACTCGCTTCGCTCCTTGTGCTCCTTCGAGGAGGTGTCGTCGCGGAGCCTGATCGTCTAGAACTGTTCTAGCAACCATCTCAAGCAAATCCTCGCAGCCATAGGGCTACCTCCAGCACCTCGGTACGATCCGGTTGGCGCGGGAAACTCGCGGATTTAGGATAAACTTGTGGCTGCGGCGGATATCGTGGCGCAGGTTATCGTCGTAGACACGCCTTACACACGTTCGATAGGCGGGCCACGGACGGCAGTCGCAGCCCTACTCCGCAAGATGAACGTGCATCTAACCGAGGTTCTATGCCCTATCCCACCGTTGACGTTACGGCACTCCCCTCCGCGTTACGCGAGGTTGTCACGCGCAGTTTCGAGCAATATGTTAGCGCCGCAACCACCCAACAGATCCCCCTCATCGACGAGCCGACACTCCTCGCCGACCTACCCAAGGTTTGGGCGGCCAGCGATTTTATCTCCCGTCGTTGCATTGCCGACCCGATGCTACTCGCTGAACTCAGCAATAGCGGGGATCTAACCCGCTGCTATGATACGGAAGAATATCCACGTCGCCTTGCGCTAGCCTTAGCGGGTGTTAGCAACGAGGTTAGGTTAATTGCAAAACTGCGCCAACTGCGGCGTCGCGAAATGGTACGGATTGCCTGGCGCGACATTGCCGGACGCGCTGACTATCAAACCACCGTTGCCGAATTGTCCGCTTTCGCTTCCTCGGTTGTGCATTCAGCTTTGGCTCTTCTCAATGAGTGGTTGCAGCGCGACTTTGGTGTACCTTATTCAGAGAAGGGGGTAGTGCAATCAATGGTCGTCTTGGCGCTCGGTAAGTTAGGTGCGAGCGAACTTAACTTTTCTTCTGATATTGATCTCCTATTCGCCTATCCTGAAGATGGCGAGACCCGTGGTCGGCGTCGGGTAAGTAATTCCGAATTCTTTGTGCGTCTTGGCCAACGCCTCATCCATGTCTTATCGATGGTGACGCCACTCGGTTTTGTGTTTCGGGTAGACATGCGTCTGCGCCCCTTTGGGGAATCTGGGCCACTGGCTGCAAGTTTTGATGCACTAGAAACCTATTACCAGACCCATGGTCGGGAATGGGAACGCTATGCCTTAATCCGGGCGCGCCCTATTGCGGGAGATACAGATGCGGGACACGCGCTGATAAAACTTTTGCACCCCTTTGTCTATCGGCGGTATCTCGACTATGGGATGCTGGAAGCCTTACGCGAAATGAAGGAGCTGATCGAGACCGAGGTGCGCCGTAAAGGGCTTCTCGGGAATATCAAGCTGGGTGCTGGTGGTATCCGTGAAATCGAGTTTATTGTACAGAGCTTCCAGCTTACCCGAGGGGGACACACCACGGCGTTGCAAGACCCGCGTCTATTGCCCACATTAGAGCGTTTGGGGATGTTACTCCTGTTACCGCCGTCAGTCGTTCAGGAATTATCCACGGCCTATATTTTTTTGCGCAATGTTGAGCATCGGCTGCAAGAATACGCTGATCAACAAACCCAAGTCTTGCCTCGTGACGAGATGGGTTGTATCCGCCTTGCCATGGCGATGGGCCATTTAGAATGGGCAACATTTCAATCCGAATTGGACGCCCACTGTGCTCGGGTGCATGGTTATTTTCAGCAGCTTTTGTACTCCCCACGAGCCGATTCACCGCCCGAGGATGCGGCGCACGACCTTCATGCCCTGTGGAGCGGAACACTTGATCCAGAACGCTTGGTTACGGTACTCAGCACTTTAGGGATGGCACCAGCGGTTGCCGAGGCGCTGACCCAACTGCGCAATTCCGCAGCGATGCGCACCCTTTCCGGGCGGGGTCAGGAACGGTTAAACCGATTACTGCCATTACTACTTTCGGTTGCCGCCAAAACCCCACAGCCAACCCTTACCATGGAGCGATTGGTTACGGTGTTGGCCTCCATCGGGCGGCGTACTGCGTATTTTTCCCTCCTGATAGAAAACCCAAACGCACTCTCGCAACTGGTCGATTTGTGCGCGGCAAGCCCTTGGATAGCGCAGCAGATCGCACATTGTCCGGTATTGTTGGATGAGCTCATCGATCCGCGCACACGCTATGCCTTACCGCACCGAGATGTCTTGGTGGATAGCTTGCGACAGACCCTCCTGCGTCTCCCAGAGGACGATCTGGAACTCCAGATGGAGGCACTGCGTCATTTCCGGCACAGCAATGTGTTGCGGGTGGCTGCTGCTGATGTTACTGGTTCACCTTCTTTAATGGAGGTAAGCGATCATCTCTCGGAATTGGCCGAGGTTGTGCTAGAAGAGGTATTGAATCTCGCGTGGTATGAGCTTACGAAAAAATATGGCCGCCCTCCGAAAGAATTTGGAAACCCGGAGGACAAAGGCTTTGCCATCATCGCCTATGGCAAATTGGGTGGTCTGGAACTTGGTTATGGCTCCGATCTGGACATCGTTTTCCTGCACAGCGGGGATGTCATCGCTCCGACCAACGGAGCGCATCCCATTGAGGCAGGGGTATTCTTCCTCCGCTTAGCACAACGCATGATCCACATCCTGACCACCCACACTCCAGCCGGGCGGCTCTATGAGATCGATCTCCGCCTGCGTCCGAGTGGCTCATCGGGGTTACTGGTCACCAGCCTGGAAGCCTACGATTGTTACCAACGCACCAAAGCCTGGACGTGGGAACAGCAAGCCTTGGTGCGGGCGCGCGCAGTCGCTGGTGACGTAACCGTGGGTGATGCCTTCCGTAAGACTCGCCACGAAGTGCTGTGTCGGAAACACGATCCCACCCTGCTTCGCCGTGAGGTACGGGAGATGCGGGAGAGAATGCGCACCACCCTTGGCAGCAAACATCCTGAAACGCAATTCAATCTTAAACAGGACAGGGGTGGTGTGGCTGATATTGAGTTCATGGTTCAGTACGCCATTCTGCGCCATGCCCATGCACACCCGACCTTAACCCAATGGACGAGCAACCTCCGTCAACTTGTGGCACTCCGCGATTGCGGCGTTATCACCGCAGGGGACGCGGCGGTACTCCAAGAGGCCTATAAAGCCCTGCGACACACCATCCATCATACTGTTCTACAGAACGAATCTACTTGCCTGCCGATGGGGCAGATTAATGCCACGCTCAATGCCCATCGTCTTGAGGTAGGGCGGTTGTGGGAGGAATGGTTTGGGCAGGATGAGTCGGAGGGATGATAAGTGTACTATTGAATCCCCTCCGAAAAACCGACACCACCGCACAAAGAATCTGTCGCGGATTTAGGGGCAAGGCTCGCTGTTGCTAAAAAGATTTTGAACAGGCAATCTTAGGGTTGCCTCAGGAGTTGGCTCGGACGCTGCTTCACGTCGCAACAGCCTGCCGCCACCCAAATCGGACGATCCTTGCCGTAGGTTACCGATGATTTTCCTCGCGGTTCATGCAGGTAACGAATCGCTTGTTCGAGCGGTGGCTCACCATTTCACTGATCGTCCTGTCGGCGATCGATTGTCCGTAGTCTTCGGAGGATATAGTGTGGAGCTAGCTATGTGCGACCACGCCGATAACAAGGATCTGCCCTTGTGTGTAGATCTGGATGGTACGCTAATTAATACTGATCTGCTCATGGAGTCACTGTTTGCTTTACTGCGCCAGTCGCCCCTTAGTATCTTTCTTGTGCCTTTCTGGTTGCTGCGGGGTAAGGCGTACCTTAAAGAACAAATCGTCCGCCGTGTTCAGATCGACGTTACCATCCTTCCCTATCACGCCGAATTTCTTGCCTACCTCTTTGAGTGGCGTGCTAATGGGCGGCAGCTCGTGTTAGCAACCGCGTCCCATCTGCGCTTTGCCGAACAGGTTGCGGCCCACCTAGGGATCTTCGAGTCGGTGCTGGCCACCGAAGGCGGCAAGAACCTCTCGCGTTCGCGCAAAGGCGATTGCTTAGCCAGGCTTTATGGTGAAGGTGGTTTTGATTATGCTGGCAATAGTCGCGCTGATCTGGCGGTATGGATTCGTGCGCGCTCTGCGATTTTGGTGAACCCGGTTCCTGGCATACAACGCAAGGTTCGTCGCCAAACACCAATAATTGCAATCTTCGACGATCGCAATAGATTATTTGCGGTCTATTTCAGAGCGCTTTGCTTGCCAGAGTGGATAAAGAATCTTGCCATATTCCTACCGCTGCTCGCTATTCCTCAGGACGAAAATCTATCGATGCTTATCAGGGATGGGTTGGCTTTTTTGTCCTTTGGGTTATTTACTACGAGTGCTTGTCTGCTCAGCGATTTACTCCAGCTACCGAATGACCGACGGGAGCCCTATAAGCGTTTCAGTGCGCTTGCGGCTGGCACCATGTCCATTATTCATGGTGCAGTGATGGTGCCGATGCTGTTTGCTATTGCTACGATAATTGCCTTCCTGTTATCGGCGAAATATCTAGTGGTGCTTGTTGGTTACTATATACTGGCACTTGCCTATTTTATGCTTCTCAAACAACAGACCATGCGGGATATTTTATTAGAAACCGTGTTATATGCCGTAAGAATCATTGCTGGGTGGATTGTTGTGGGGGCACAATTCCCATTGTGGTAGTTGTGAGGGCTTTTTGTAGAAATACAGAAGAGCGACTGTAGATCCCCGACTACACAAGGACTATCCCGAACATAATCTATGTCAGCCAATGGTGGGCCCCTCCGAAAAGTCGATTCTGTGCTTGCGAAGGCAGTTGGTGCAGGAAATGGCCACTATTACCAATAAGTGAGGGAACCTAGCGCCATCCGTAAACGCCATTCTTGGTTTTTCGGAGGGGGCTCAATTATCGTTCCGCACCAATGACAGAGGCGTAGGTTGACTGATCTTTTGGTAACCCAAATACAGTAAGAGACGTTTTTTCTATAGGACAAGGGGATTCCCATCAATAACGAAGAGACTACTGCTCCTGCGTATATAGGCAGGAACTACCGCGCAAGGCTTTAAATAGCCTGTAGCGCATGTCACGGGTGACAACGCCAAAAGCTCTATTGTAGCCTCATAACCCATGCCTCTGCGGTTGGGCGAATAAAGTCGAGAAGCCACCCAGGAAAGAGGCCAACGGCGAGGACAGATC
>CAIRSR010000201.1 GCA_903881315.1 uncultured Thiotrichales bacterium
ATATTCATGTATTTAGAGAATAGTATAGCATATTCATGCGGTTGAAGCAGGAATCAAACTAGACCAGTACCGCCCGTAGGCGAGAGGGGGGATTGTAATCATCACGTCATATCGCTGTTCTACTCCAGTCACAATCTTGTTTTAAGCTTCCTCGCGTTACAAGGGTGCGCCCAAATTGCTAACGCACCTGCCCGAGTCATTGATGACTGGCGAGGGCACCGATTTCGTGTGAAGTGCGCGTTGTTGGAGGTACGACTTTACCTCTGGTGATTCTTGCGTTAATCCAAAAGCACTGCGCTATTTTCTACCGTCTGCGGCATACGTCGTGGATGATTAGGTGTTATCGACCCATGAGGTAGTGATGATGAATGTAAAACTTTCAGTCAACCGTGTACCCGTTGCCATCGTGCTTGGCGCTACGCTTGCGTGTTCGGTGCAGGCGGCGGAGATTACCGGCGCGGGGGCGACCTTTCCGGCACCCATCTATACAAAATGGGGAGAGGTCTATCAGAGTACCGGCAACAAGATAAGCTACCAGGGCATCGGATCGGGTGGCGGCATTAAACAAATCATTGCCAAGACCGTTGACTTTGGCGCCTCTGATATGCCTTTGCAACCCGATGCGCTTACCAAAGATGGATTGGTGCAATTCCCGGCAGTCATTGGCGGCGAGGTGGTCGTGTATAACCTTCCTGGTATCCAGTCGGGTCAATTGCATCTCACGCCAACCGTTCTTGCCGACATCTATCTTGGCAAGATTACCAAATGGAATGACAAAGCGATTACCGCGCTAAATCCCAGCCTGCCCATACCCGAGAAGGATATTGCGGTCGTGCATCGTTCGGATGGATCGGGCACTACCTTTGTTTATACCAACTATCTCTCTAAGGTCAGCCCCGAGTGGAAGGAGAAGGTTGGCGAAGGCACCGAGGTAAAATGGCCAACGGGCCTGGGTGGAAAGGGAAATGATGGCGTTGCAGCATTCGTGCAGCACATGCAAGGCTCGATTGGCTACGTAGAATTCATCTATGCGGTCAAGAACAAGATGAATTATCTGTTGCTGCAAAACGCCGCTGGTAATTATCCGATGCCTAATTTTGCTGCTTTCAAGGCCGCCGCCTCTTATGCCGACTGGACAAAGGGCTCTTTCAACGAGATCCTGACCAATGAACCAGGCAATGATTCTTGGCCAATTACCGGCGCGACCTTCATCCTGATGCACAAGATCCAAGACAAACCCGAGCAAGGCACCGAGGTACTTAAGTTCTTTGACTGGGCCTACAAGAACGGCGGAACCTTGGCGGAGGAGATGAATTATGTGCCACTCCCCGACACCCTGGTAAAGACCATTCGTAGCAGTTGGACTGAGATCAAAGACGCATCCGGCAAAGCGGTCTTTGCTGGAAACTAGGATTGATAATCCTTTCTCGAGGGTGCAACTAGGGACTTCATCCCTCTCCTCTATCAGGAGGGGGATGCTTTTTTTTCGGAGACTACCGCCATGAATCTATTAGAAACTATCATCAAACTAGACGACAAGATGAGCATTGGCCAACGCATTGGTGGCCTAGTGGTGCTCATGGTTCTCGCTATCTCGGCAATTGGCGGTTATGCCGTCCTCCAATCCTTGTGGAATGCCTCGGCGGTAAAGGTTGTCACAGAAAATGTCGTTCCCAGTGCGCTTGCCTCCGCTGATTTGGTTTCTCGCCTCAAGGACGTGCAGCTTGCCACGATGAATCTAGTCTCCGCACCAGACGACAGTGTTGTCCAAGCAACCAAGGAAAGATTAGATGATAGAAGATCGGGTCTACAGATTGCCGTAGACCTCCAATCGCGGCAAGCGGATAATAAAACTCAGCAGGGTCTGGTTCGGCAGATGCAGGAATCTCTGCAAAATTATTTCCAGGCCATCGACGAAACCGCCAAGTTCCGGGTTGCTGGCCAGAAGGAGATGGCAGAGGCCACCTTGTCGGCCAATGTTGCCCAATATCAGACCGAATTAGAGCAGATCGTAGAAACCTTGCGGGTCGAGAAGAACCGGAGCAAGGATCAAGCCATTACTACGCTGAATACCAATCTGTCGCGGACGGTTACTACCCTGTCCACCATTACGCTGCTCTTTGTAGTGGTCTTGGTCGTGATTTGCGTGGTTCTTTATCGAGTGATTAGTCTCCCGATTAACCGGATGCAGCGCATGATGACCGAGATTGCCACCAGCCAGGACTTTACGCGGCGGGTACCCATTGATCGCCATGATGAGATTGGTCGCTCAGTCATCGCCTTTAATATCATGATCGAGAAGATCCAGGAGCGCTCGGAATTATTGCGCGAAAAGACCGCTGATATTCATACCATGTTGCAAAATATGCCGCAGGGTATTCTAACGATAACCGGCGAGAACCAGGTTCACCCCGAATACTCCGCCTATCTCGAGACCATCCTCGAAACCAAGGATATTGCAGGCCGTAATGTCATGGAACTCTTGTTTGCCAACACCAATCTAAGTTCTGATACCCTAGCACAGGTTCGAGCGATTGCGGGTGCTTGTATCGGTGAAGACGTAATGAACTTTGAGTTTAATCAGCACCTGATGGTTGGCGAGATCGAGAAACAGATGCCGGATGGCCGCGTGAAGATCCTCGACCTCAACTGGTCACCGATTACTGATGATACCGGCACGACCATGCGTTTGCTGGTGTGTGTGCGTGATGTCACGGATCTGCGTGAACTGACACTCCAGGCCAATGAGCAGCGACGTGAACTCGAGATTATTGGCGAGATCCTCTCAGTGAGCCATGAGAAATTCCATGAGTTTATTATCGGGGCGTTACAGTTTATTGACGAGAATGAACTCATTATTCACCAGCACCCCGAGCGCAATATCGATGTAATTGCCGAACTGTTCCGCAATATGCACACCATCAAGGGCAATGCCCGTACCTACGGGCTGCGTCACATTACCAACATCGTGCATGAGGCCGAGCAGACCTACGATGAATTGCGCAAGTCCCGCCCCAACATTGTCTGGGATCAGGGTGTATTGCAGGAAGAACTGGCCCGGGTAAAGATCGAGGTCGATTATTATGCCAAGGTGAATGAAACCACCTTGGGTCGCAAGGGGCCTGGGCGGCGCGGTAATGTCGAGCGCTATGTGATGGTCGAGAAGGAAAAGATCCAAGAGGTCATTCATCACCTAGAAAGGGCCAACACCAATAATCTGCACGAATTGCTAGCGACCCGTAATACTGTGCGTAAGGCGCTGCGGCTATTGGGCACGGAACCTCTGCACCTCATGCTCTCTGAGGTTCTTGATTCATTGCCGTCGCTTGCGATAGAACTGGGCAAAGTGCCGCCGGTTGTTGAGATCGAAGACAATGGCTATCTGTTGCACAACCAGATTGGCAATACACTCAAGAATGTCTTTATGCACCTTTGCCGCAATGCGGTGGATCATGGGATTGAAACCGCCGAGGTGCGTAGCGCCAAAGGGAAACCGACTGCCGGTACGATTACTATACGGATGCATGTTGTAAACGGCATGTTGCAGATCAGGCTTTCTGACGATGGCGGTGGCCTGGCATTGGCAAAGGTTCGTCAGACGGCCATTGCGCGTGGTTTGATTAGTCCGGACGCGGAATGCACTGATGAGGAGGTTGCTCGCCAGATCTTCAAGCCGGGATTTTCTACTGCCGCGACAGTATCCGAGGTTTCTGGGCGTGGGGTTGGCATGGACGCAGCACTACATTTTATTGATCGCGAGCACGGCAAGCTCGATATCCGCTTTACTGACAATGCCACTGGCAGTGATTTCCGCAAACTAGAAACCATTGTGTATCTGCCCGCCAGTGTTGCAGTACACAGCGAGGGCCATGATTATCACCATGCTGGCAGAAGCAGTGAACCACTAGCAACACTCCCGACTGAGAAAAAAACCGACAAGAAGCAGGCTGCTTGGGGCCTACTTTGAGTTAAATACTCTAAGCTGTAATCTATTTCATACGGTGGCTAGATGAACGCGCACACAGTAGTGGTCAGTAAGGTATTGGTATTGGATGGCGATGAGATCCATGCCGATACCCTAAAGAGCTTCTGCGAGGAATGTAATCTAATCGGCATTAAACCGCCGCTCGGGGATGAAGCGCAGGTAATGGCCATTTTGCGATCGAATGTAGACCTCGGCGGGATCTTTCTCTATGAGAATTTTGGCGGTGCCATTCTACAAGGACTAACCCTGGCGCGCGAGATCCACGCCGCACGGCCTGAATTGCCAATATTCTTGCGCCGCACTGAACACACTGCGGCGTCTGTCCTGTCCGATCGAGATATGGCCATATTTCGCTGTATCTACACGATCGATAATCTACAGCACCTCCGCGAGAATCTCGATGCCTCGATCTTCAGTCGGGTCTACCCGAATGATCTTGTCCGTGGCATTACCGAATTAACCCGCGCTGCCCTCGCTATGTTATTCCGCGATTGTGATATCGATGTCGAAACACCATACCTTGTCAAAGACAGGATCATCTATGGCGAGGTATTTACCCTGATGCCAATAGAAAGTAGCTGGTGCCGTGGCTATATGATGTTGCAAGCCGCTGAGCAGATTGTTTTAGATCTCATCCGTCGCCTTGCCGGGAAGGATGGCGAGCTGATGACCTTTCGCGAACTCAACAGCGTGCTTGGTGAGGCGACCAATATGGTCTGGGGTGCGTTTAAGAATCGCTACGTTTCACTAGAAAATGTTAGAGCAGAACTACTAACCCAGGTGCCGATTATTATTAACCATCCGCGCAGCTATATTTCTTTTGGATCAGACGATCCGCAATTGTGCCTTAAATATACGGTGCAAGAGCGCAATCAACCAACCAATCCACCGGTGCCGATCTTCCAGCGTTTTGTCTTCAACCTAAGCTGGTCACCCGATGAGTTTAAGGAGAATCCCACCATAGAAGAATTTGTTGAATCCGGCGAACTAGAATTATTTTAGTGCAGTACCCCTCACTATCCAGGAGAAGATAACATGGCACAAGTATTGGTAGTCGATGACTCTAGCACCGTTCGTGATGAGGTATGTAATTTCCTGCGCGAGAATGGTTTGGCAGTCATTACCGCAGTGGATGGCGCGGATGGCGTGAACAAATTAAAATCCGACCCATCGATAAAACTGGTATTGTGTGATGTCAACATGCCCAATATGGATGGGCTCACCATGGCCGAAAAGGTTCGGAATGACCTCAAGAATTCAGCGGTAAACATTATCATGCTCACCACCGAAAACAATCCAGCCATGAAGGCACGCGGTAAGGCCGCAGGCATCAAGGGTTGGATTGTAAAACCTTTTAATGGCACGGCAGTCATTGCATCGTTAAAAAAGCTGGTCGAATAATCCATGGCTCTAGGGCCATGCCTGCTATAACTCCCGTCTTCTCGTATCAGTCTACTGGTGCGCGGGGATTCCCTTTGTCTTAAATAACCGGCGTTATACCATTGGTCGGGGGTGAGAAGTGGATTTATCAGTGAATACTCTGCTGCTTCTGTGTTGCGGGGCACTACTTGGCGCAATCGTTCCTTTACTACAGAGGTTCTCTGATCAAAAGCGCTATCGGCAAGAACTCGATAGATGCAACGAACTAATTGACTCGCTATCCAACCGCTCTCCTCCTGCGGAGGAGAATAGCCGTCTCACCGAACGGCAGTCCGAGATTGAAAGGCTTCGCCAGGAACTTTCCGAACAGGCCGCAAGACACGCTGCTGCCCTAGACAATGAGGCAAAGCGAGCGACAAGCGAACGAGACCAGCTTGCGTTACAAACCCGTAATGCGCATGATGCGCGACTGGCAGAATTGCGCCAGGCATTAACCGCAGAATACGACGCCTTCTTCAAGAACGATGTGGAGTCCTTTCTTGGTATCGTCAAAACAGTCGAGCGCTGGCATGACGAGATGCACCTGATTGTCTCCAACAACCGTGAATTGAAAAGACAAAACGATGAGTTCGCACGTATCGTCAAGGGCGTGGTCATGCTCGCCCTCAACGCCTCAATCGAGGCGGCCCGTGCCGGAGAACAGGGGAGAGGCTTTGCCGTTGTGGCCGATGGGGTAAAAGAATTGGCGATGCAATCCTCTACCTTGTCCCAGAGTTACAAACAGAATCTTGATAAGAATGATCTCGTGACGACAACAACCTTTCAGGACATGCAGGCGAGCAGTAATCTGATCCGGACAACGGTGTTTGGTCTGCGGGCAACGGCAGATAAGATTCGTTCCACCCTAGCGAACGCCGAGTGATTACCATGATCACCACAAACACAATTCATTCTATCAACCAATTGTTTGAGCACTCATTGCGTGCGTGTTCTCTTCCCAGTCCAGACGACCGCTGTACCATTACCTTTCGTCCAGACCCACCCCAGGTAATTGGCGAAGATCACCGCCTTATCGTACTGACCATCTCCTCTTATGGTTTCCGCATCGTCGCCCTCTCCGATTTCAACATGGACACGGTTACAACCAGCCATCTTGCGAGAATGGCGCGCAGTAACAGCGCAACCCTAGCAGGACAGGCGCTACTTGATGCCTATGCCGAATTCCTTAATATGGTTTGTGGCGGGGTCAATCGGAGTCTCAATGTTGTATTTCCCTATACCGGCATGTCAACGCCGTTCCTCCTAGAACATTCGTGCCTGCAATATCTCTCGGTGCTTAATCCCGCGCACACCCAATACATCGATATGGTAATCAACGACACGGTGCGTTTTGGTTTCACGGTTTGCCTCTGTGTCAATCAAGAGAGCCCTCTCGATCTCCGTATTGATAAAACAGTGCAAGAAGCCAGCTCGAGTGGCGAATTAGAACTCTTTTGATGGGCGCTTCCTGGGGCAATTATAGATGCGACAAGACATCACTCATCTCGTCAGATAGATCGCCCAGATCATCTTCGGAGAGATTAAAGATGTGCCTAACATGAACCCCCATTCTCTCCCACTCCTCATCCTCACTCCCTCGATGAAACAGGCTGACCAGATGCTTGGCTAGGCGAATCATCGCAACCTGTTTGCCCAATTTACCCGTGGCACGGTCGGAGGCCATTGCCTCCTCGTTGTGGTGCATCAGGATGGCCTCCCGTATCCCCTCGGGCAGACACCACGAGCGCGCCATGTATACCCAATGACTGCGTGATTGGGGTACTGGTCTAGTTTGATTCCTGCTTCAACCGCATGAATATGCTATACTATTCTCTAAATACATGAATATCAGATATTCTTGGTAATTTTTGTGAGGTAAATCTATGTTGAGCAGACGCACCTGTCCCAGTTGCAAAT